>JAHIVG010000070.1 GCA_018816705.1 Nanobdellota archaeon | reverse complement strand
AGACCCTCGAAAGAGTACACCTCAAAGAGATGTGGAAGTGCTTCGCCTTTAACCTGTACCAGCTCGTCACCCTAAAGCGTAAAGAGCTAGCGATAGCTACGTGAAAGAACCGGAAAAAACAAGGAAAGTAAGGACAAAGCGTGCCTAACAGAAAAGATAATCAATCATTTTCTGAAAACAAACAAGAAATCAGGCCAAGCACACAGGATAATCAAAGCCCTCTATACCTTCCTTCCAAGGAAGACCCTTTAGCGATATCAGATAGTGTCTTCATAGCCTCAGATGCGCTCTCCATGTCGTTGATCTGGTCATAGGTGCGGATGGCATCTGTTATCGGGTCATAAGCCTCCTCAAGAGTGGATTGCCTTGCCTCCAATATATTGGCCAGGCCATGCTGTTCGTATGCTGCATATGACAAAAGTTAGCTTTAAATATCAAGTCTTATTCTCATCATCCATGAGACTTGGCTTCATAGGCACAGGAAAGATGGGTGCTGCGCTCGTCACAGCTGCCCTGAATGTGGTTGAACCACAGGATATCATATGCAGCGACGAGAACAAGGATGTCCTGGTGAAGATAGAGGCCAATGGCGTACCTGTAACGCAGGATAATTCTGAGGTCGTTTCCAGGTCTGACATGATCTTCCTCTGCGTAAAGCCGCAGAAGATGGAGGAAGTCATCAAAGATCTGAAGGTTGATCGGGAAAAGGCCTTTGTGTCTATCGCTGCTGGCATTAAGATTACATTGCTCGAGAAGATGTTGCCCGGCCAGCGCATCATCAGGTTGATGCCGACGATCGGCTGCATCGTCAACGAGATGGCTGCTGCATACGCGCTCGGCAGCAACGTTACAGAAGAGGACGAGAAGGCCCTGCTGAAAATATTTAGTAATGCTGGTCTAGTTGTGAAGGTGGACGAGAAAGACATGGATGTGGTAACGGCCCTCACAGCCCCTGCTTATATTGCATATATCATCGGAATAATGGCACACGAGGCCGCAAAACAAGGGCTTGACAAGGAGACTGCACTCAAGCTGGCATGCCAGACAGCTGTCGCCACCGGCAAGCTCGTCTCCGAGAGCACTCCGGAAGACATCATCGGCATGGTCTGCTCACCCGGCGGCACGACAGAAGCCGGGATGAGGGTACTCAAGGGAACTGAGAAAAGCCTGAGAGATACCATCAAAGCAGCTGTAGAAAGGAGCAAAGAGCTAGGTGAGTGATCGTCTGATTTTCTCAATGACAGGGATCGGCATGAAGCCGTTCTCTACCTTGTGGCGATAACTCTTGTACATAGGCTCGAACTCTTTCATGATATAAGCCTTGTCGCTCACTGTCAGGTGGCCAATATTTCCTTCAAATTCCTTCAATTGCCCTGTCATATCATCGAGCTTGCCGCTGGCCAGATAGGGCCTTGCTAAGTCGAAATGGATCCTGGCCTTGGTGCGCGGGTGCTTTGTCAAGCGGAGCGCTCTCTTGAACACTGCGATTGAAGCGGAATATTCATTTGAATGGGAATATACCTCTCCGATCGTCATCAATGTACGTGCCATCATATATGTGTCTCCAAGCTCCTGGAAGATGTCATGGGCCCTTTCCGCTTGACTCATTGCATAATCTCCTGCGGAAGTCGTGATGCCCTTTAGTAGATGCGCCTCAGCGATGTGATGCATGCAGTTTGCGAGGCTTGACCTGGCTTCATCCGTCTGCATCTCCTCAAGATATCCCTCGAGAAGGCTGGCAGCGGTCTCATGAGTCGCGATGGCCTTATCATAATTCCCCTCCTGCACATGTACCAGGCCCCGGTAGTCTGATGCGATAGCGCCGATATAAGTCCCTTCCTTGCCGAATATCAGGGCATAATCCAGCTGCCTGTGCGCCTCCTCAATATCGTTGTCGAATTCCCTGAGCAGGTCAGCCATGTTGATGTGCGCCTGGGCGATCTGGTCCTTGTAGTTCAGATAGCTGGTAGCCTCCTCGAAGTCATACCAGGCTGGATTCCTATGGCCCATCATCATGTGCTGGACACCCCTCAGGTTGAGTATCCTCTGCATCATGTCAGGCTTCTTCTCGCGGGCGATGGCAAGGGCTTCAGAGTAGAGCTTTTCGGCTGATTCCCAATCTTCGCCCATGCCAGCTACGCCGGCCTGCTCCATCAGGGTTTCGAGCGATTGTGTCATTCTGCCAGTACATGCTCCAAATCAATGGTTTTTGATATCTTTCTCCGGTTCTCATGCTCTAGAAAGAAGGCCTGGAAGCGACCGGCCACCTGCGAATGACCACTATTCTGCTTGAAGAAATCGTCGTGTTCGAAAAAATTCATCCAATCCTCTTCCAGCTCTGCCATGTCCTGCTCTTTGATCTTTCCTTTGAACAGTGCCTTAGAGAAGACATCAAAATATCCTAATGCCCTCTCAGGGATATGTTCTTCTATGCAATAATCCCTTGCCATGAAAAAGGCGAGAACTCCTCTTGCCCTGTCAAGATCCTTGATAGTGCTATCTATCCAGACATAATGGTTGATGATCCCTGTTGAGTTCATCATCTTTGCAGCTGCGCCGAAATTCAGTATCACCCTGGTCAAGGATTCCTCATCACCGAGCTCGTTGAAGATGTCTATGGCCTTTGAATTGTAATCATAGAGCTGCTGACACTGATCATTCTCACTGATATCATAATCAAAGGGAGAATGCGGACAATGATCCTTGCTCACGAAGGCCTTGCCGAGGCATTCTGCCATAAGACTGTATGCCAAGGCTTGGATCTCATCCTGCTTATCTTTCTGACACTCCTGACCGTTTTCAGAGAGATATTCAAGTGCTGTCTGACCATAACTATATGCATGACCAAGCAAGCCTGAAGACAGGAAGACTGACATGCGCCCAAGCACCGCTTCAATGTGCCCCATAGTATCAAACTTGGTCTTTGTCAAGGCACAATCTAGAGCCAGATGTGCCTTTTCTTTTTCTTTCTCGAACTCCAATAACTTAGCAATACCCAGGTATCCTTCAGGGCCAGTCCCAAGGTCCTCGGTGAGCTCGAAATCAGAATATGCGCCTGTTACCAATATATGCCTGTTCTCTGCTTGGTTGGGATCATATGACAGTGATCCGGCCCAGGCCATTCTGGCCAAACCCCTGGAATAGTGTATCATCTGGGGGATAGCTTTTGGTATAGCAGAAGAATCACTCCTATTGAGCGCAGCAGAGTATGCATTGTTGGCTGCTTCGAAATCACCTGAATACATGTGCTGCCTGCCTTCGATCATAAGCTTGTCTACAGTTGTCATATCACGGGGTAAAATTGACTGATTTATAAATCTTTCTTAGGAATACCACTTTAGAGTAAAGAGAAAGAAAAGTCATCATTCACAAGCTATAAAACAGGCCATCATCAGAGTGCATTCGTCAGCGTCCACCATGGCTTATTCGTGCCGGCCTTCCTCTGTGTGGCCCACACCTTGGTTGCGGCAACCCTTATGACTTCATCGAATGTCTCTTTATATCCACCTGGGTCAATGGCCACCCTTTCTCCTGTCTCGGGATCAAGCTGAAGAGCAAGGTCGATCGAGTCGAACGTATCTAAACGGCGGTTGACTGTGCCTACTGTATAGAGCTCGACGTTTCCCGGCAGCTCAGTGATGAGAACATAGGTCTCTTCATAATCTTTAGCATCAGAATGCATGAACATCTGGACGTGAAATGGGAATAAGGACTTGTAACCTTCGACTTCAGAGAGATGCGCCCCTGTGAGCTTGGCATGGATGCCATCCTCAAGTGCGACATCAATCCTGTGTCCGCACACACCTAGACGGCCATTCGGATCCTGATTCAGGTATTCAGCGACATCATCAGCGATCATCCTGGGCCTTTCCACACTTTCATATATGCCCATAGCAATTATGGACTGAGCATCAGACGGATTTACCAATTGAGCAATCTGTGGCAATGCCATCAGTCCAGCAGCGCCTACAACTTTTGATATCGAAGGTCTATACATAATTTCACTCCACTTGGGGATGGTAAGTGGAGATGATATTTATGTTTATCGATTAACCCAGCACTTCATTCAGCCTTTTCTGCTCTATGGCTCTGCGTATTTCCAATGCTATGCGCCGACCGGTAGACATGGGCTTGTTGTATTTCAGGTGGGTGTATGGCGAGCCGTTGATGAAAGGATTCGTGCCAGCGACAATCCTGGCGGAGATCTCAAAGACATAGAATTCCTGGTCCGGTGTGAGCACGGTCTCGAGGCAGAACGGGCCGAACAGTGAGCTCTTGGTTATCTTCTTGGATTCTCTCACTACGCGCTCGCCCATCTCGATCACTTCTGTCAGCAGCGATTCTCTCAGCACAAGCGGCACGTTGCCGACAACGACATAGCTCGGGTCCACGTTGGTGAAAGAGGACTGGTCCCTGGCAGAGATGCGACCGATGCTGTCCACGTTGCTCTCATAGCGCTTGTCAAAGCTCATGATCTCAAGCTCGCCTGTGAGTGAGGAATAGAAGTAATGGATGTACATGGGCACGCCTACGATGTATTCCTGTATCACATACTTATCTACCGGGTGGACAGCCATCTTGCTCCTGAAATCCAACTCGGAGTTAGCTATGAAATAGCCCTTGCCGCCCTTGGCGCCATAGAACTTGATTATGCACGGCCTGTCTATTTCAGCGGGGTCCTTGAATATGAGCGGTGTCCTCAGGTTGGAATTGCGAAGCCATCTCTCTTCCATCCTGCGGTCAGACTCCCACTTCAGTATCTCCTTGTTGCCGAAATAGCCTACTTTCAGCTTCTCTATGTACTTGATGCCGACGTATTCGATGAATGAAGCGTGCGGAATGATTATGGCCTTCTTCTTGATGAGCTCGTTCTCTACCTTAGGGAAATCCTTGTAGGAATCTATAGTTATTATCTCGTCTGCCACGCCAAAGTTCTTGTATGGCTTGACCCTGTCCTTTCGGCAGACGCATATATTCTGGAAACCCTCATCGCGGGCGCCTTTGAGAATCTGCAAGGCAGTGTGGCTGCCCAGGGTGGCTATCCTGTAGTCAAACATGGTATAGTTAATGCCTGGATGTATTTATAGTTGTCGGATTGAATTATTTTCAATATTGAAAATATACAAATTACTATTGAATTACCACTCCAAAGTGGCTATATATCGATAGGTTTAAATAGTTGAGATGCCCTTTGATCAGGTACAACCTTACGGGCTGCAAGGTGTTGTTATATGAAAGGGACTGTCAATCCAGTGAAGACCGAGAACCCTAATGGGGATTATATAGTCGCGATTCCGCACGCCGGGCAGCACATACCTTCAAATCTTGACAACGTCCTGATGAAGGACAGAGTAACAAGCCGCGGCACGGATGAATTTTCGGGCGAGCTCTATTCACCTCTGACCAAGGCGGGAGGGACGGTGATCTCATCTGATTACCATCGATACGTCTGCGACCTTAATAGGCACAGGAATGATACTTCAGACCAGGGAGCCATAAGGAAGGTCGGTATGCAGGGCAGGCAGGTCCTTAAGCGCGATTACACCCCTGATGAGAGGGAAGGCATCTTCAAGGAATGCTATGATACTTTCCACAAGGAATTGGAGAGCATCGTCGAGAGTTATCATTCCAAGCAAGGTCATGTTTTTCTACTAGCAGCCCATACGATGTCAGATGTCGGGGCGCAGACTGCCCATGATAAGGGTAAGGAGCGTCCTGACATCTGTTATTCCACCAACAACGACATGATAGCCGACCATGAAGTCATCAAGGCCTTCGAAGAGGTCATGAAAGAGGCTGAAAAGAAAGGCTACAAGGTGTCGAAGAACAAGCCCTTCACCGGTAAGGGGCCGATATCCAAGAAATACGGCAGGCCGAAAGAGGGTTATAACGTCATCCAGCTCGAGGTCAAGGAATCATTGGCAGAGGACGAGGCGACCAGGGAAGAGCTGATTGGAATAATCCAGGATGCATGCGAGCGCGCTGTGGCGAAGATGAAGGAGATATACGGAAAAGAGGAGGCTGGACAACCCAAGAAGACCGGAGAAGGCAGGGGCGAGAGGGCCCAGAAGGGAAGGGGCGGCCATGAAGAGGAAGAACAGGAAGCCAAAGGGAAGGGCTCGGATACATATTTAGGGCCGAAGGCAGAGGCTGAGCATGAAGAGGAGCTTGAAGGTGAAGATGCACCGGAAGAAGGGTCTGAGGAAGCACTGGATGAGGCGGCCTGATAAAGGCAATCATTTCTGAATCTATACATCATATAGTATCACCACTACATAGTGAGAAATAACCGAAAGGTTTAAATACCAGTAGTATTCTATACTACTTAGTGGTGGTACTTTTGAAGAAGAAGATTAGCATTACAGTCTCAAAGCCGACCGTGCTTGAACTATTCAGATTTCTAGCTGCCACAAGCCACCGCTCCAAGTCAGAGGCCATCGAGACTGCAGTAAGGAGGCTGTTGGATGAATCATAAGCTCAGCATCTCAATAGATCCTGAACTGCTGGCCAAGGCAGACTCAAAGCTGAAAAACGGCTCTTATAGGAACAGGTCTCACTTGTTCGAGTTGGCCATAAAGAAGATGCTCCGGGGTGATAGCCATGGCGATTGATGACACCCTGGCCCCGGAGAATGAAGGCGAAGACCTTGAGAGAAAGGTCCGAGAGGAAGAGGCGAAACAGAAGCAGAGACAGGCTGCATCGGACAACAGCATGTGGGGCTCGATGTTCGGATTCTCTGTTCCAGATATACTATTCATGGGAGCGACGACCGCTGCAGGCCTTGCATTAGGCGGTGGAATCCTCAATCTGGCGACTACCACGTTATCATACCTTGTCGGCGCATATGTCGCAAAAAAAGGCAAGATGTCAAAGCAGGACTTCAAAGATGAGGTCAACACAGGTAACATACTGACAGGTGCGCTCTGGCCTGCATACCAATGGCTGGATTCCATAGCCAATCCGCTGTTGATGTCAGTCGTAGGACTGGGCGTCATTTATCCATTGATTAACGCCACGTTCATAGCAACAAGATACATGGTCAAGAACTATGACCCGCAGCAGGCCGTGAACAAGATTACCAGCGGAGAGATACTGAAGCTGCCTGGAGAGCTGTATGGCGAGCTGAAGAGGGATTTCGTACCCAGCCTGAAGGAAGGATACAAGTACTTGACCCTGCCGATCCTGGCGACGTGGCACCTTGTGCCTCTGGCATACCAGCTGCCCGCGATAGCAGGATTCAGGGCCGGCTACAGGGTCATCATGGAGAAGACCACAGGAGCTGCCGGCAGTGCGAAGAATGCGGCGAAAGGCATCGGCGATGCTGCCAGGAATGCAGGAAGAAGGTATCAGCCAAGCCTAGATGGCGCTTACTGAGGATTCTCGAAACTGGGGAATAGGGCTTCGAAACCAGGAACAGCCAGGATCTCATCGTCCTTCCTATAGTTCTCGTACAATCCCTTAACTAGACTAAAGCGTTTCCTCAGCATATGCAAGTCATGCTCCTCAAGCCGGCCTCTTCTTACATGCTCGCCGAACTCTTCAAGGTAGGACTTGGCGTGGCTGGGATAATCGTCCCTCAAGCTGAGCTCTGCCCTGTCAAAAGAGAGCCTTGCCAGGGTCCTCTTATAATTGGTCTCATCAGCAGCCTGCTTGGCGTGGACAAAGTACCTATTCGCTTCCTCAAATTCTTCCCGTTCCATGGCCAGCTTACCTAAGGTCATGTTGGTCTTGGCGACCATGTTCCTGTCACCAAGCTTGTAGAAGATCTCCAAAGCCTCTTGCGCAAATTTCTCTGCTTTTTCATGCTCCTTCTTGGCAGGCCCGAAGAGGAGGAATGACTCGGCCCAATGCCTCAATGCATGAGCATAGCGTCCCTTGATATCTAGATCAAGGAAGTCCTGCTTGACCAAAGGCTCTAGCATGTCAATGGCTATTCCGAACGCATAACTCGCCCTAACGAAATCATCCCTGGCAAGATAAATCAAACCGCGCTGGTTCATGGCTGCAGCGTGGGCATATGATGCCGGAGGAGCCTCACCTAATGCCAAATCGATACTGTGCTCCGCACCTTCCAGATTATTTTCCCCAACACAAGAGTAATCGGCCATGTTCGTGTAAGCCAGGGATTTCTGGTCCTGGGGAGGGTTTCCCTTGGCTGCGGCCTTGAAATGCTGGATTGCGAACATGTAATTGCCGAGCATCCTCTGCTGGACGCCCATCAGGTTATAGACCTTGGCAGGGATATAAGGACATATGTCAAGAATCTCTTCCTGTAGAAGATTAGCGGCCTTCCTGAACTGCCCTTTGCGATGGGCTGCTTTCGCACGAAGTATCACCGCCTCTAGGTCCCTCATGGATAGTGGGAAATCGAGATGATATTTAAGCTTTTTCTTTATAACCACTCGGTAGTCAGGATAATATAATAAACTATTTATATAAAGATAATATTCTGTACTTTCATGATAAAGGTCCTGTATTTCGACGCTGCCCCAAAGAGATTGCCAGAAATTAAGGAAAAACTCATAAAGTCGCTCGAAGCTCAAGCAGGAATTGACCTCGACATAATACAGCCTGAAGAGTGGACTGACAATACAATAACAAGGGTACTGGTTGAACGATTGAAAGACAAGGATGTTTTTCTTGTGCATCCGAGTTATGTGCATCAAGCCATGATCCTAAGATACTGGCGTGAGATGATACCTGATATCAAGTTCGCGATATTGACGTTCCTAACCAAGTGGTATGATGAGGAAGGCCTGAAGGTCCTCGATTATCAGAACCCTGACACTATCATTGATTACGTACTCGAGGGTTTTGAAAAATGACAAGGGTCTACCATTTCGACTATTTCCCGTGCCTGCATCTGGGGGATATCGGCCAGCTAAGGCGCAGGCTCGAGCAGCTTGATTCTATTGAGTACGAGTCCGGGCTGTGCGCAAGCTCGAGCCTCGAGATCGAGGAGAGGCTGCAGGAGGCAGACGTTTTCCTTGTCCATTCCTGGGGGGACTGCAAGAGTCGTGTCCTGCAGGAATACGCACAGAAATTCCCTGACGTGAGGATCGGGATCCTATATGGCCAGCAAAAGGAACTGGAAGAAAGCCGGGGCGTCACATGGCTGAAGTATTCAGACACAGAAGGGATAGTAAAGTTCATCCTGGGGCCTTAGCTCGTCTTTATCTCGACCACATCCCTGTCATGCAGGGCTGCGTCCTTGCCGAGCGGCAGATTCTTCCTTATGTCTATCGCTTTCACGAACTTGTCACCGATGTCAGTGTGAATGTGGTAGGCGAGCTGGTGCGCCGTTGTTGTTGATGGCACCAACAGGCAGTCCGGAAGGATCCTGCCATCAGCATCCTGGAGGTGTGCGTTCGGCACAGGGAAGACCGTGATATACTTCAGCAATTCGAAGACTGCCTTATCCAGGACATCCTGTACTCCGGTCGAGCCGAGCTTCAAAACGTTGTCCTTGATGAAAGTGAGGGCAGACCTCTGCTTGTCCGTCAGCTTTCCGTCGTCGACAATGTTGAACAAGGCCTCTCCAGGTATGTAGTTTATCAGGCCGTGCTTGGCTGCCTCCCTTAGCGCCAGCTCTGACTCTGCGGAGCAGGGCACAAGAATGTGGTCTGGAAATTCCTGCTTCAGCCTTTCGAGGTTCTTCTTCCCAGACTCCATGTCAGCCTTGTTGCATGCCAATATCATGGGCTTCGTGGTCTTCCTCAGGCTGGATGCGAGCTTCATCAGATCATGCTGAGACCAGGACTTGGCGTTGGTCCCGAGATTGAGGCTGTTTACGGCCTTCTCGACCATGGGTTCTGTTACCTTGAGACCGGACAGCTGCTTTGCGATGGCCTTCCTTATGTCCCCCTTCTCAGCCATCACAGCCCTGACAAACCTGTCCCAGTTCCTGTTGATGATGCCAAAATACCAGAGGTCTATCTCCTCTTCAAGGAACTTGATGTCCTCTGCAGGATCATACTGGCCTGGCTCCACTTTCTCGCCCTTCTCATTTGTGCTGCCAGAGATGTCTATGATATGGATCAACGCGTCCGCCTGCCTGAGATCATCTAAGAATTGGTTGCCCATGCCCTTGCCCTCGTGCGCGCCCGGCACGAGACCTGCGACGTCTATCAGCTGGACAGGGACGAAGCGCTTTCCGTCCAGGCAGAATCCTTCCCTCGGCTTGCATGCCTTCTTGAAGTCCTTGCACGCGCACGCAACCTTGACATATCCGATGCCTGAATTAGGCTTTATCGTGACGAACGGGTAATCTGCTATCTCAACCTCAGCTAGGGTGAGAGCCTTGAAGAAGGTGCTCTTCCCCACATTGGGCTTCCCCACTATGCCGATAAGCATGGGAATAGATAAGGTCAGGGGGTTTATATTTGTTTGGGCTCTTCTGCATTGCCCATTAATAAGCTCCTATCATGACTCTAACAGTCATTCAGTTAAACATTATCCAAGCAAGACCGCATCTGAATGATAATTGACGTTGAACTTGGACAGCTTTTGCCTGAATCCCTCGGCCTCACCCGGCGAGATCTCAGCCTCTATTATGAACTCGTTCACCCTTGCTGTCCTGCGAATGCGGATGATAGACCTGCTGCTAAGGGATTCCAGAATGGAATCATCTGCCTGGACGATGAATATGTGTTTTGCTTTACCCTCTGACGAACCGGTCGTGTCATTGTTAACAGCGCCTTTATAGATTTCCATCACCAAACACCATATATACCCTGAAGATTTAATCATTTTAAAGCCTTTCCATCTGTTTTCCGGATAATCTGGCATGTTTTATAGAAATTTTTATATATTCAAACATACAAGAAATAAATCATGCCCACAAAAGATACAATGAAACTGTTCGGGATAATATTGATAGTATTGGGAGTGCCAACAGTCGGCATAGGCGCCTTGATAGAGAAATTCTACCCCATAAGCTTGGCCTGGCCAATAAGGATCGGGCTGATTGCCGGCAGCTTAGGCGCTATAATTGTCATATTTAAGCTTGGCAGCAAGCCGAAAAACACGCTCTACCAATAGCTAACCTACAGCATCCAAGTCTTCCAAGGCCGCGTCCAGGCCGTCATCATACTGCACCAAGAGCTCATCGTCAGTCAATACTGCAGGCGGCTCCTCCGCCCCGGTGTCATCATCCACAACAGCTTCCTTGCCGCATGCTGAGAGGAGCAGCAGCGCCAATATGAATATTATCGCCCATCTCATTTTTCCAACCCCCTTACGAGCTCCAGCCATCTCTGCCTGGCCTTGAGTATTACAGCCTTTTTCCCTTCCTTAGTGGCTGTGCTGTCGAATTCCACCTTGAAGCCCTCGATGTCTGCGATGAAGGATGCTGCCTCTTCCTCTGTTATCATGCCGAGGTCAAGATACTTCTCTGCATTCTTCTCGAGGTTGTGCAGCCTGAACTTGATCAGCGAATAGACATTCTCCTTGAGAACGCTGTTGCAGTTCTCCCTGTTGCCGACATCCAGGGCGTTGCAGTCCCTCTTCTCTAAGGCAATCTCCCCCAGGTTCATCTGCCTCTTCACGCAGGCCATCCTTGATGTGCCTGTCGGGAAGTCCCAGCATCCCTTGACCAGGCCATACCGGTCCAGGCAGTCTGTGTCATCCTCTGCGCAGTCCTCTGGATGATAGTTCGCTGCCCGCTGCTCTTTCGCCAGGCCGAGCTTGCACTTGGCCCTCTGCTTGACCCCTAGGCTACGGCCGCAGCTCATCTCAGGCACCGCTATCTCTTCACAATCGATCTCAGTGAACATGAAATCAGCCCCTAAGCACCTGGGATGTGATATCTTCAATGACGCTACATCATCAATGTCGTCCATCTCCAACTTTATGATCCCCTCTTCGGTCTCATCGAACTTGAGGCTGGTGAGCTCTTCTGGGAAGCCCATCTTGGTCCAAAGCTTCTTCCTGCCGGTGCCCTTGATGAACTCATATTCAAGGTCTTCTGCCATCGTGCCCTCTGCCTCAAGCGAGGCTTGCAGCTTTCCCCTGCTCCGCACGCAGTCCTTCAGCTCGAAGCTCAACAGCTGGCAGCTGAAAGCGAGTCCAGGGCAATCGAATACCCTTGACTGTCCATCGACAGTGATGTAGTAGGTCCCGCTCTCGGTGAACTGGAGCTCCTCCGCGTCGAAGTAATTGTTCTTCCACTCGCCTTGGACATTGAACGTGGAGCCGTCAGGGGCCTCAGCAGTGACTGTCTTGTCTATTATCGTGGCCTTCCTAACCCTCATCGCACCAGTGTCGAAGCACTCCGGCGTCCTGAACCCCGTGGTGCCTGCAACATTCTCGCGCTCAGCAGCAACTATTGGTATCAGTAAGAATATCAATGCTAATATCAGTCCTCTTTTCATGCGTATCACCCCAACATCACTTGATAATTACTTGAATATCTTATAATAACTTATAATAACTCATATATAAATGTGCCGGCGGAGAACTAT
This sequence comes from Nanobdellota archaeon, assembly GCA_018816705.1. GTDB lineage: Archaea > Nanobdellota > Nanobdellia > Woesearchaeales > JAHIVG01 > JAHIVG01. The sequence goes on along the minus strand of JAHIVG010000070.1, from coordinate 5,370 downwards.
CAATATTACTGAATATTTTCAGGACTGAGTTGTATTGTATTAAAAATGGGCAGAAATCAGTTTTCTTGGAAGAAATGGGTATTATCATCTGTAACAATGCCATCTTCCCGGATATACAGTTCAATAATCGTTAATCTCCTTCCGCGACTATCACCTATCCTTAACTCAGTCGCTAGTTTGCCAGGATATTCAATCCAATCCCGCGGTCCATGTTGATCACACCCTATATGCCACGTCAATCCTCCGATTTCTTGATCCCGGCATAAAGCTAAGTATGGGAATGAGGGATTATCTTTAAACACCCAATCATTGAAGAAAGCCCGATACCTCCTAGGATTATCCGCTTCTCTTCCCCGGGAATTCATAGGCAATCTTTCGTATTCCTCTAGTATATATTCTTCAGTCACTACCATTTCATGAAAGGAGAATATATTTTATTGATAAACTTTTCCCCCATAAATCACCCATTATTCAATCTCGTACAACCATGTAAAAGAACCTTAATCCTGTATCTTCAGAAAAAAAATGTGCCGGCGAGGGGATTCTCAGGCATCAACCATCTGAACCCCTGACCTCCACGTGGCCCAAGCGCATCGTCATCGCCGAAGCTCCGAGCTCATTATGAGCGTGGCGCTCTAACCAGGCTGAGCTACGCCGGCATAGCGCAGAAAAAATGGTTGGTCATTTTTAAGTCTTTCTAATAAATAACTTTTAAATAGGGGGGAGACGAATTATGTGCCATGGATCTTGAGGAGGCCAGGCGGAAGACAGACTTCATAATGGGATTCCCTGTCCTGAAGAGGCATATCCTGGAAGGCCCGTCAAAGGACCTCAATCAGTTCGTAAAGGATATCAAGGCGTTCGCACCGGAATTGGAGGGGGGGTTATCACCTGACGAGATAAATAAGCTGCGCTATCTCAAGGTGGAGATTCTTGATGGGGGGATTATCATATTCCACCCTGAGCTCCCGCAGCCGGTGATCGGATATAACCTGGACAATGTCCAAAGATTGTTCTCAAAGCCGGGCTGGCTCTTCCACGCTACCGTGCTGAAGACCTTGAAGTCAATCTCCCACGACGGCCAGCTGCTAAGCCCGGTCGAGAGCATAATCGAGAAGAAGAGGTATATGGGAGACAAGTACCAGAACCAGAAGAGCATCAAACGCATAATGGACGGCATATCCTTCGCTTATCAGGATGCAATCAAATATCAGAGCTATAGGTATCAGGCAGACAGGAAGCATTCCAGGTCTATGGACCCGGAAGGCACTGGATCATTCTTGATATTCCCGCTCACAGAAGCCCTGGAAGAAGGCCAGGTCCTCATGTTTGGAGGCATGGACGGCTACCCTGAGATATGCCTCCAGGACCCGAAATACTGGGAGATAGGCCACCATCTGCATTATCTTCTTTTCCTCAAGGAGGACTGCAACGGCCTGCTGAGGAAGCAGAAGGATACGCTCAAGCTCTTCGAGCTCTGCCGGCATAACAAGGACAGGCTGGCAGCCCTGGGCAGGGCGCAGGAGAACGGCATGCTCAAGGATACTCCCATTGAGCACAAAGGGACGATATACTTCATGAAAAAGGAAGCGAGGAATATGGATCCCAATGAGGAGAATATGGCAGCATATCAGCTGATGACTAAGGAAAAGGGGGCTGATTACGCGATGGGATACGAGAGAAGGTTGAGGCTCGCCATGAGCGATGAGGAAGAATACCAGCGCCTGTATCAGGAACTCGATGATTATAAAGGGAGGGCTAAAGCGGAGTATTTAAAGAGCCAGACCTTCATGTCCGGCGACGACGAGCTCCTGAAGATCCTTTACAAGAACCATATGCATCTGAGACCAGAATATATTTATCGCCCTATCGAAGAGGATGACTATTTCTCTTTCATGCTTTACTTTAAGGCAAGCCAGATAGACGTGCCCCATCTTTTCGAGATGACGGCCCGGCTCACGCCGAGGAGCAGGCAAGGCTCACTTGGCTTCAAGGAAGATGAGGTCGATTACTCCTTCCGATTGCTGGAGGAGTATGAAGAGAAGATCATCAACACGAACGACATGATGCCCGTGTATATGATATCATTCTGGTCGCGCAAGCGCCGGATCGGGGCAGAGCAGGCCATCAGCGGACTCAAACAGATGAAGCCGACTGAGCTTTACAAGATAGTGCAGGAAGTGAGGACAATAGGGAAGAGGACCATAGATGCCATGATGCCGTTCGCGAGGACCAAGCACCCGGTGAGGGTGGACATACGAAAGGGAGTGCTGTTCATGACAAACAAGTTCCAGGAGCGTGGAAAGAACAGTAGGCTGATTGAACAACTCATTAAGCGGAAGGTACCCATCCTTGCGGCCTTCCATGGCGACCATAATGATGAGATTCCGGACCAGATCGTGGTCAGTGCGATACACAACATACTCGGCGGCCAGGACCTGCCATTCAACAAGCATGTTGTCAGCCAGGAATACTTCTACTGCCAGGGAACAGGAGAGGGGAAAGAGATATTCTTGTTCGAGGACGGCAGTGGACACAGAGTGATCTAAAGCCTGAGCTTCTCAGCAAGCTCCTGCATCTCGCCATTTCCGTACTTTTTGTGTGTCCACCTGAATGCGAAATCGTCGCTGTCAAAGCGCGGCATGACATGCAGATGAAGGTGCATCACCTCCTGGCCGGCGGCCTCTGCGTTGTTCACCAGGATGTTGTAGCCGTCGGGCTTGACTACCTGCATAAGCCTCTTGGCCAGCCTGCTGGCGAGGATGGCCATCTCACCGAATGTCTTCTCATCTATCTCGTCCACCCTTTCGGCGTGCTGCTTGGGTATGATTATGATGTGGCCCTTGTTCGCAGGGCTGATGTCCAAGAATGCGAGAACATCATCTGTTTCCGCCACCTTGGCAGCGGGAATCTCACCTTTCGCCAGCTTGCAGAATATGCAGTCCATCATCACACCTCTGAACTGTTAGATGGATTGCATATATAATAGTTTTCCCAAATTGCTGTGAGTCCGCAGTAGTGAATTTAGGAAAGATTTATAAGCATGATATATATCCCACCCTGCATGAACGAAGCAATCGGCCACCTGGGCGAGGTATGTGAGAATTTTGCATTGAGAAGGGGTATTAAGACAGAGACAGTGGACCCGATGATGTTAGTCGAAGGTCGCCCCGGCATGTACCGCTCGCATGAATTCATGAGACAATATCCTTCTTTCCAGCCTGATAGACATTATGCCGAACATCCACCCACTGCCGGGCTTTACGGAGAATTTGGAGAATTCATCATCGGATATATAAAATCTGAAGCATCAAACAAGGAAATCGACGGCGTGCTCTTCGCTGAAGGAGGCAAGCTGCAAGTCATCATCTATGATATTTACCCTTATGCTTACAGGATAGATATAAAGGGAGTGGATGAGCGCAACGCGCCGCGTGTCTTCGACGCGATAATGGCTGTGCATGAGGCTTATGGCATGGAATGGAAAAACAGGGATCTGACGCGTGAGATGCATATCTTCCCTGATGGCCACGCGATACATGACGGAAACATAGAACCGATGATGCGCTTCTTGGATGATATACTAGCCAAGTAGTTCAGCCGCCCTTCTCCTTGATCTCGTTCCAGGACTTGAGGACCTCTTCGGGTGAGTTAAGTTTCTTGTCACTAAAGACGTGCGGGTGCCGCCTTATCATCTTGGCCTTTGCAGAGTCCATCACGTCATTTATCGAGAACTTACCCTCATCCTCAGCCAAACGGGCGATGAATATCACGTTCCATAAGACGTCGCCCAGCTCATCCCTCAAATTGTTGAAATCCTTCTTCTCCAGGGCATCTGTCGCTTCCCTGGCCTCATTCAATAACGGCTCCTTATAGGTATCAAAGGTCTGTTCCCGGTCCCAGGGGCATTCCTTCCTCAGCCTGGCCAATAGTCCGACTAGTTCATCAAAAGAAGTCATAGTGCAGTCCTTATCTCTGTAAGGTTCTGGATCTTGGGCGAATGCTCACGCCGGCCCCTCCTGTCGAGCAGCAATCCCTTGATGCCTGCGTTCTCTGCGCCCTTGATGTCTGACTCCACCGAATCTCCGACCATGATCGCGTCCTTGTGCTTGACCTTCAGCTCCTTCAATGCAGCGTCAAACAGCTTCTTGTTGTTCTTCAGGGCACCGACCTGGTATGACAGAGCGATCCCATCCAGGTATGACCTGAGGTTGAACTTGTCCAATACCTGCTCAACTGAGAACCTGTCTGTGTTCGAGACCAATGCTACCTTGTAGTCCTTGCGCAGGTCTTCGAGCACCTGCAGGGTCTCTGGAAATGGCCTTGCCAGAAGCGTGTTCTTGTTCCACGTCCCCACAAGCCTCTCCATCATGATGTCATCAGGCTTTATCCCGAATTGCTTGCAGACCATTATGAAGGCGTCAGAGAGGTTGTCGAAATCCTTGGTCATGAAGACCTCCTCGAACGCGACTATGTAGTCCTGGAAAGGCATATCCAACCGAAGGATGCTACGGACCTGTCGCACCGGAGAGTACACGCCGTTCTCTACAAGAGTCCCCCAAAAATCGAAAAGTATTGCCTTGACCATCCCAACCACAAATGAAAAGTAGGTCGTACTAATATATAAAGGTTGTCAAAGCGGCGGCTAATATGAAATCCTTGTGATTCTGATGAATATCAGAATCACTGTTTTGCCTGTTCGGATTAGGCAGTCGATGTTGTATGCGATTACTCTGGTTAGGATTTCGACTCTTTGGAGCTTGTCGGTTCTGCTTTTGACGTTTGAGTTGAATCTGCGTTTGAACATGCTGTTTAGTGTTTCGATTTTGTTTCTTTGGAGGTATTCTCCGTAGTCAAACACGTCAAAGGTCTGTTTTCGGTAGACTCCTTTTCTTCTGTGTTTTGGCACGTCAAGTCGCCTTTGCAGTATCAAAGGATATGCTTTAAGCTTTTCAAAGCATAGTTTGAAAATGTTGTTATCATCATATCCTCTGTCCGCATAAAATATTCGTGGTTTGTAATGCAAAGCCAACTTTTTAATCATTGGCTTGGCATCTTTCGTGTCATGCCTTGACTTTTTTCTCATCTTGCAAAGCAAGATAAAATAGTTCTCTATGTCGACGACAAAAGTGGTTTTCATAAACGGCCTTTTTCTTGTTCTTAACCCTATTCTTTTGCAATAATGCGAACTCGCATTATCAAGACTGATACCAGTTGCGTCAATCGCAACTTTCTCAGAATTTGGCATAAGCTTCTTGAACGCAAGAACGAGCTTGTCAAGAACAAGCATAGGCAGCCGTTGAGCAAACTTGATCAACGTAGTATAATGCGGAAGCTTATTCAACCCCAAATACACTCTGATATCGCTGT
>JAHIVG010000069.1 GCA_018816705.1 Nanobdellota archaeon | reverse complement strand
CTTCTGTCGTAATTTGGAGGCACTCGCAGTTGCAGCTCCCTTCCACGAATCCGTGCGTGCAGCTCTTCTCGCACACGTAGTTGCAGCAGTCCCCTTCGTCTGTGAAGAGGCCTGACCTGCAGCCGTCCGTCGGGATCGGGATAGTGCAGCCGCATGCCAACGCTGCAAGCACGAACACTATTGCTAATCTCGGCTCCATCCTGCTCACCTACTCCGGCATCTCAGGAGGGTAGAGTCCGTTGCCTTCCAGCGTGCAGCTGTTCAGGGTCTTGACCATCAGTCCGTAGCCGATGTCAGAGTAGCCGATCATCGAACCCTCAGACCTGTGGTCCCACTTCTGCGAACCACCATCCCATGAGTAGATGCTTGTTATGTCGCAGGATTTCGCGACCTCGCCGAATTCCTTGCCGGCCATGTCATAGGTTACGGGCACAAGGTTCCAGCCAGGTGTCAATGAGACGCTGTTGGCGCTCGTCCTGTACTTGATCTTGGCGACCAGGGAGCAATCCTCATAGGCATAGATCCAGAAGGCATTCTCAGAGAGGTACTCATTGAACTCGCTTCCGAGCAGCTTCTGGGCCTCCTGCATGGTCACATACCTGTTCTCGTCCTTGATGTAGACGAATCCGAGCAGCTTCCTGTAATCGGTGCATTCGCCGGGCATGAAACCTTCAAGCTGTCCAGGGATGCTCACGAGGTTCCAGCCGCGCTCCAGTCCGATCTTGACGGTCTCCTGGGGCATGGGCGGCTCTCCCTGCATAGTGGGGATGTGCACGCACTTGGCGTCGCAGGAGTTTGCGCATTCCTGGTATGTGTAGCATGACGGGCTTATCTCATTGCCGTCGAGGCAGCGGTAGCCGCTGCAGGTGTCGCCATCGTACGAGTACTTGTCCCGCCTTATCTCGTTGCCGTAATGGTCATACCAGACCATGTAGAGCTGGTAGGGATCCAGTGATGTCACCATCAGGGTGGCCTTGTCGTAGTCGAATATGCCGTCTGCCTTGACATTCACCTGAATCGTGTAGGCTGTATCGCCGACCGCTTTCCTTAAGAGTACAGGCGTGGTAGTATATATAATATTCACTTGTCCTTGAGACTCTGCAATTGGTGCATCCTCTGGTTCATGGTCTACAGAACTACTTCCGCCACCGCCTCCGGCCGAGACCGATTCAGTGACGGCATTGCCGGTTATCTCGTTCTCCGCGACTTCAGTCACCTGTATCATCGTGGCTTCCTGCTCGAGAGGCCTCAGGTCCTGGCTGTTCGTGTAAACAGTCAGGGTCATCTCCTTGGTCTGGCCTGCCTGCAATATCACTGAATCCGGATAACTCATCCTGAAGGGCACGCCGTGGACAGATATCTGATAACCATACAGCGGTTTTACGCAGCTTCCACCGCAGGCCTTGCCTTCCTCGCACACTGCAACCGGGCAAGCGTCCGCTGTATGCTTGTCTGTGACTTTTATGGTGTACTCTGCCATCTTCCCGTTCTGCACTGTCTGGTACTTAGGGGATATGCTGACATCGAGGTAGTCCTGGGGCGGTGTGTATTGTTTTGTAACGGTGAGATAGACATCGTCGCTCCTGACATTGTAGACCTTTATGGTCGCGCCCAAGGCGTTGGCGCTCTCGCCTGCCTTTATGGTTGTGGGCCTCCAGAGCTTGCCTTCCTGGCTGAACTCGAAGGTCGCATAAGGGCTGTTGACATTTGTTAGCTTGACCTTCATGTTGTCCCAGTTCTGCACTATCGCAGTGCTTTGGGATAACAGCCAGAAGTTGTCCCCGAGGTTGACGTACTTGACACCGGGTTCGACATCCTTGCCTACGACAATGCTTGCTCGGCCTTCTGTCACCTCTATCATCGAGAGGGTGATGCCGTGCACGTCGATGTTGTCGCCGCCTGACATAGTGAATTCCCTGGCAGAGCTGCCTCCGCCTCCTCCGCAGTTACCGTTGCTGTCGCAGGTAGTTTCCGAGCTGCCGATCGGCATGCTCACGGAGATTGTGGCCTGATACTTCATCGGACCCGCCACTGTCTCGGGCGTCTCCTTTATCTTGATGCCCTGGAGCTTGATGTACATGTTGCTCCAGTCTGTGACATAGGCAGAACCCTGGGGTTTCAGGAAGAACTGCTGGTTAAGCTTGACATATTGGCTGCCTTCATATGGCTTGGCATATATGTTCTCAGAGCGCTCGTTGTTGTACTCATTCGATTCGGGCACCTGGTTCGAGGTGTCGACCTTCGCCCTGATTGTGTGCCAGCCCTGGGTGAAGCTCTGCAGTCCGAAAGGGACCTTGACTGTCTGGCCTGGTGAGCAGGTGTAGCCAAACTTAGAGGCTATCTCCCTTTCTGTGTTGCCTGACTTGTCATAGAGCTTGATGTAGTTGGAATGAGCTATCTCATCACCGATGTTCTTGACGTGCACCCATATCTGGGTGTTCTCGTATTCCATGATGTCGGTCTTGGCGAACTCGATGTCGCTCACAATGAGGTCTGCCTTGCCTGTCGTGTCACCGTTAGGATTGATGTAAAATGATTCATAGCGCTTGTTGTTGTCCTCGTTGGATTCTGCGACATTGTTCGTATTGTCTGCGAAAGCCATGATGCGGTGCCATCCCTCGCTGAACTTATGTGTCCCCAGTGTGACTGTCGTGCTCTGCTTGGGTCCCAGGTAGCTGACATAACCGGTGACCATGCTTGTCTTGGACACCATGTTCTGCTCGGTGAGGGTCGACATGTATGAGGCTGTCTTGTCCGCGCCGATTACATCGTATGCCTCGACATGGAAATACCTAGCCGCTTCATTTCCGGCGTTGTATACCACCGCGCTCACTGTCACATATTCGCTGTCCTTGGGGGTTGATGGTGAGAACGCGATGTCCGTGACCCTGAGGTCAGGCAAGTCCTGTTCAGGGGTCTTTCCACCTGAAAGGCAGAACGTGACAGTCTTCTGTGTCTGCTGGTCTATGCAACTCTCGTCATAGTAGGTGTCGAATGTGCCGTCGTCGTAGCATTGTGCCTGCTTCCTGTTGGTGCAGGTGTATGCCTTGTATGACTTGCCCTCGCCGACAGCCATCCACTGCTCCTCCTTGCCATCCACCATGATTATCGAATCATCATTGCAGTTCCTCACGATTCTCTTGAGTATGATATTAGGTGTTTCACACCAGTCGTCATAGTAGGTGTCGAACGAGTGGTCGTCGTAGCATTGCGCCTGCTTCCTGCTGTTGCAGGAGCTATATCCAGGGTAGCCGGATCCCATGGGATAGACCTGCTCGTACTGGCCTCCCACGAACAGCGCCTGGTCGGTGCTGCAGTTCTTGACCTGCCTGTGGATCAGCTTGACCTTGTTGGACGGGGTGCTGGTATAGATGTTGTTGACCTTAAGCCCTGCGCCGTCGGCGAGGGTGTAAGTGTTGCCATTTCCCATGAAAGCGGTGGCCTCGCCGTTTATGATGAATCTTGCCTGCGTCCCCTGCACTTCGAGGACCTTGACTGCATAGTCATTGCCGGCCACACTGTAGGTTTTTTGCTCATCTTCATTCAGGCTGCCCGAGACATCGCAACTGAAATCATCGTTTGCTGCCTGGACAGTCTCGACGCTGATGGGACTCATCAGCATGATTGCCATCATCAGGATGGCTCCGAACAGATTGCTTGTTTTCATTTTCTTTACCTCCCATTAATATTTCGTTCTTATCATTTTTTTGGTTTTATGTATTTATTAGTTTGTATTAACTCTCAAATGCAGGCTCCGTTTACACAGCCGTCCTGGCAGTAGTGGTTGCCTTCCATCCGCGGCGTGATGCCGTCGCAGTACATCTCATGCACCCAGTTCTGGGAGCACTCGTCGTGTATCTCGTACACTGCTGGATGTCCGTCCTGCTCGAAGATGCCATAGACCACGCCTGTGGTGTTGTAGTCCAGGTCGCCGTCGCTGTCATAGCAGGACAAGGAATCGATGCATCTCCCTTCGAAGCATGTATCTTCGCACATGTGGCCTACGGAGCTGGGCTGATGGCCGTCGCAGACCTGCTCAATGACCCATCTTGGATTGTATGGGGAGCACCTGTCATAGTTGTGGAAGGTGCCGTTGACAGTGGTATATGTGACGATTCCGTAGGTGTAATAGTCGATGCCGTCAGAGTCGTTGCACCTGGTGTTGCCGTCGAGGACAGTTATGTTCCCAATCCTCCAGTTGTTGTTCTCGTCGACCTCAATAAGCTGGTCAGTGTTGTCAGCATGCATCGTGACCGAATAGTTGCCTGTCTCATCGAAGAATGTACTCATCTCTTTCGTATAGCTCTCGCCAGGGGCCAGATCGTAAGTGTCGAATACCATCCCGAACCCTACACCATGGCCTGAGCTGTTATGGGTGAACATCACGCTGGTGCCGAAATGATCGATGAAGGTCTCGCCCGTGTTCTTGACGGTGAAAGCGAATGTCACGTTCTCTCCGGGCACAGGATAATACGGGCTCCAGTTGATGTTGAAGGCCATCACGTCAGTGACCTCGTCTTCTTCGACCACGATTATATGCTCGGCCAGCTCGTTGTTCTCCTCATTGTCCTCGTCGATGTGATCGTAATAATCCACCATCAGCTTTATTTCATATGTTCCCGGATAGAATATGCCTGTCTGGTTGGTGTACGTGTGTATCTGGCCCGGAGCCAATGACTCTATCCAATACGTGGCGAGCAATGTGTTGTTGATGTATACCCTATTGTAGAAATCCTCTTGGGTGTATTCCCCGACATTCCTGGTCTTCGTGGAATATGTGAATACATCTCCTGCGATGGGATTCTCAGGTGACCATTCGATATCATATGCCATGACATCGGTGTCATGGCCGAAGCATGTGCCGTCAAGGCAGGCGTTCGGGCACTCTGACTGGTTTACCACCGGAAGCAGGTTGAACTCTTCATATCTTTGGTTGTTGTCCTCATCCAGCTCGTCTACATCGGAAAGATAGTCCACATATGCCGTGATATCCACGCGCTGGAATATCACCGGATTGAAATAGCCGTTGTAATCATATTCCTCTCCAGGTTCGAGAGATGGAACCCCTCCGAGCACTCCTGAGAAGCATTCGTAGGTGTCGTCGCCGTGGTGCTCGGGCTGTGCAGGGTTCAGCCATGTGCGAAGCCTGGCCGAGCCGGATGGTGCATTACCGATGTTCTTGACCCTTACATAATACATATAGCTGGGCGGCACGCCAGTCCTGTTCTCCACCCAGATGTCTGTTATGGTCAGGTCAGGCTTTGAGTTGTTGACCGTGAAAGGGCCCTCTGTCCTGTAATCGCCCCAGCCGATGCCCTGGGCATAAGCGTTGGCCCTCACATATGCCTCGCCGCTCCAGTTATGCGTGTCCCATGACACTATCCAAGGCTCTTCATATGCATAGCCGATTACCTGGTGGGTGAGGTTAGAGTTGTTATACCCAGGTGCGTTGACCTCATACTTGACAATCAATACAGTACCTGATCCAGGCCTGTATGTACTTGCTGAGAAGTCAATCACGCCGCTATCATGGTTCGTGTATCCGTATATGTCTGTGACGATCGGGGCCGGGGGATTCTCGCATTCAGGGAGAACATCCACAAGCTCCATATAATCCGTGCCCTCGATGTATCTGAACGTGAAGTCAGAGCCGTCCAGGAAAAGAGTTGCATATCCTTCATCATCATAACCCACCTCATATACTTCTCCCAAGCCCATCTCCTTGAGCTTGATGACATTATCAGCATAGGTAGCACCGGTGAACTTCATAAGGCGCCTGCACTCTCCCACGCCCATATAAAATGTCTCGTGCTTCCAGACGATGGACTCGTTGTCTGAGATGGTCAGGGGCTCAGAGACGTTGTTGTTATATTCGTTGCTTTCCCTTACGTGGTTCCATATGTCCACGCCTGCCTCTATGGTATAGGCGCCGTGTCTCATGCTCTCGTTGTCAGCGTCGAGCGCAACAATCTCAAGGCTTTGTCCAGGCCTCAGAGCCATATCATGCATGTATAAGTATGAGAACTCTGTCCCGTTCACGTTGTATATCCTCACCCTAGAATAATAGGTAGGTCTGGCTATGGTCTCCCCTATATTCTTTACGGTGTATGTGATTCTTGTAGGGCCCAGCTCGAAGGGCGTCTCCGGCTCCACTGTGATGTCCTCGACAATGAGGTCAGGCAGCAGCTGGGTCACGTTGAACCTCGGTTCCATGGTGTCTATGTTGTCGTGATCCACTTCTATTACTGGATAATCTATTGCTGGAGTGTTCGGTGTCCAGGGAGGATAGGTGAACTTGAGGTCCTCTGATACAGCGATCTCATAGCCCATGCCGGGCTGGAGGCTGCCTATTTGGTCGATGAGGTCTGGGATATAGAACTTGCCTTTGCTGTCCTTGATTATCAAGACCTTGTCGAGTATGCTGTTGAACGCTTTCTCAAGAGGCATCTGTCTCTTGTATGGATTGCCTATGTAATTCGTATAGCTGTCATCGACATGATGAAGTTCGACTGCGAGTGGCATGGCACTCTGGCCTACCAGTCTCAGCATGAACCCTTCATCTGCATGTATATAGTAACTGTGGTCAAACCTGAGCTCTGTCAGGGTATGGTCGTCTGAGTCCCACCTCAATTCTGTGCCGGCCTCCATAGTGCGGATGACGTTGATCTTACCGAGGTTGGAGCCGAACACGCCCTCCACGGAACTGTCAGCCGGGAGCACATTGAAGGAGACGAAGTTCCATCCCTCATCGATTTCCAGAGTCTGAACACTATCCATGCCTGCGAGGACATCCTCAGCCATAGCAGAGATCATAATGACAGCTATCGCCATCACGTACAGCATGATGACAATCCTTGATTGTTTCATTGATTGATTTTCCATTTTGATTAACCTCATAAAAGGACCAATAGTTGGGAAAATATATATTGTTATGGAGGACCTAGAAGGCAGTCTGGAGAGCCAAAGAGGGCCAAATCAGAAGATATTGGGTCTTACCGGGCCATTCATTCATTGCCGAGGAACCACTGGGTCAGATTGACTTTCTTGGCTTTTCCGAACTTCGTTACAATCAATATCTTTTTTTGTTCGAGATTCTGGAGAATCCTGGCCAATGAGGTCTTTGGTATGCTTGTAGCATATGTTATCTTGGCTTGGGTGGTTTCTGGGCCTGATTCCAGAAGATGATTGACGATTGACTTCTCTTTAGTGTTCAAGGTCTTTATTATGTCGTTTTGACGGATATTTTCTTTTATTACCTTCTTCTCTTTCTTCTTTTCCTCTTCCAGGGCTGTTTCGAGCTTCTTTGCTGTTTTGGCCTTGTTTTGAAGCTTACCTATTAAGCCCCTGCCTTGCAGCATCATGATGATCACTATTATGGCTGCGAGTATGACTATGGCAAGTATGGCCTTCTGATAGCCGGAGGTGAGCATCTTGCGGGAGAGGTCTATCTCGATGTCATGGAGCTGGCCTTTCTCTATGGTAACCTGCTCATGCCCTACATTGCCCTGGTAGATGGCTGAGACCTTGCATGAGCCTACAGGAAGCCAGTCAGCATAGAAGGAGCCGTAGCTGTCGGTCGCCCTCTGGCCGGTCTCTCCATAGCTGCCTGAGCAGTCGAACTTGAGAAGGGCGCCTTCCACAGCCCTGGAGTCCTGGTATACCACGCCTCTCACGCTTCCCACAGGGAACAGGAAGATGGTCTTGGCCATGTCTGTCTCTACCTTCCGGTCTGACTTCAGGTAGTAGTCGTTGCCCATGGTGCCCAGCTCATCGACCTTCAGGATCATCGTATAGGTGCCCGGCTCAAGGTCAAGGCTGAGCCCTGATTCCTCGATATACATGAGTGTCCTGGATGTGTGGCCATCTGGATGGATGAGTTCGACGTTGACGTGGATGTTCATGATGTCAGAGCGGGTGTCGATGTCCTTCAGCGTGAAGATGACTTCAGGCACGGTCAGGGGCTTGCTGAACGGCGTGATTTCGCTCAGGGGGTCTGCGCCCGGTATGGGCGGCGGCACGATTCCAAAGTCAGAAGAGAAGGACTCCGTGACACCTGACTTGTCGGCGGATAGAACTGTTGGGAGGCATGAAAGGCAGAGGATAAGCGATGCAAAGAGAACTACCATTATCTGCCTCTTTTTCATGATGGCAAGAACTCTCATGTTTAGTATATATAAAGTTTGTGATGAGTTTAATCATATTCATGATCACTGCTTTTGAATGGCGATTGTAGCTCGGGTCTGATTTCCACGTCCTCTTGGGAGCGCATTAAGTTGGGACAGCAGAATTAGAAATTCTGGGCGTCAAGTTTGACACAACAGCGCTGGCGGAAAACGGGCTCGTTTGCAAGTTAGGATTATAAGGGGGTTTCCCCACCTTTTTCTATTATGAAACCTTTAGATGAGGGGTGGGGGAGGACCCCCACATGGTAACGTATACCGTTGACCTTAAAAAGTTAATGAAAATATAGTCTGCGACAAAAGTAAATTATAAATAGTGGTTGTGTTCTTGTTATGGGTATGTTAAACATCAATCAGAGGGAACTAATCGTTAAGTTGTGGGCGCAAGGCAAAAAGCAGCAAGAAATCGCGGACCT
>JAHIVG010000068.1 GCA_018816705.1 Nanobdellota archaeon | reverse complement strand
TTACCATGCTGTGGAAGTCCTTGTTCGCCTTCGAGCTCATAGTGATTGCCAAGAAATCCAGGAAGTGAACGGGTTCCCGCAGACCATCATAGTTCTTGTTCCCCGATTCGCTGTCCCCCTAATCCCCCCATGCAGGTCGCCTTATATGCCAATAGTGATGAGGCTTGTCAGAAGTCCTAACTATACCTTACTATCTCAATGCCGTTGAATTCCTTGCTGAATTCCTTCTGCCTCACTCTACCCAGCTCTTCCTCGTACAGCGGCTGTGCCACATATCCGTGTGAGAAGACGAACCATATCCTGCCCTCGTGCTGCTTCAGCAACTGTATGTGCCTTGAGTGGTCTTCTCCCAGCTTCCCCCTGATCGGCAGGACCGTGTACTCTTTCTGCTGGTAGTATTCCCAGATGAATCTTGAGTCAGAGTCGATGAGCACCACAATGTCGTTATCCTGCAGTTCGCCCTCAACGAGGCCGACAGCCTCTGTCCACTGCTCTTTCCTGTCATCTGCCAGATAATAGCTGGCTAGCGTGACCACCACAAGCGCGATATACACGACAGCCAAGGCCTTCTTCAACATCGGTTTTTTCATCCGCAGGAAGAGATATGCAAAGACGACATACGCGAACGGGAACAGGAAATGCGAATACCTCGTCAAGAAGACAGAGCTCATCAGCCGGGGCAACAATAATAGATACGCAGCCATGATGAGGATGCAACCCACGAAGAACCAGCTGTCCTTGATCTTGGTAATCCTCTTCTTCCATAAGTACCAGCCCAACACAACCAGACCAGCGAACGGCATCACGAACAGCACCAGCCCGAGCTGTCCAAGATATGCCGGCAGCCCCAGCTTGACGGTCAGCGCTGACTGGAACTCGGCCTGGTTGAAGGATAACTGCTTGATGAATATCACGAGGCTGGGTATCGAGAGCAGGCCAGCGCTCAGCTGATACGGCAGCGGCCTAAGCTTCTTCCGCCATAAAGCATAAAGCACTTGGACGAGGAATACGAAGAATCCCAGGTAATGGGTATAAAGCATAAGGGTCGTCGCGCTGATATAGCCAGCCCCTTTCCTTGTCTTCAGCAGCCTGACATAGAAGTAGCTCGACAGCAGCACCATCAGCGAGAGCAGGGCGTAAGGCCTTATCTCCTGCGCATACACAAGGTGGGTCATGGACAGCGCCATCATCAGGCTGCTCAAGAACGCAACCTTCCGGCCAGCGACCTCCCGCGCGAACAGGAATAGCACCCCTACTGCAAGGGCGCTGAATATCGCTGACAGCAGTCTCATGGCAAACAATCCATCATCAAAGAGCTTGATCCAATAGTGCAGCATGAAGAAGTATAGCGGCGGCGTGCCCTCGCTCTTCTCCAAAGTGGCACCCATCACTCCGCCTAGGCCTTCCTGCTTGGCCTCATACACTGCGTAGCCTTCGTCGAACCATAGGCTCTGCCCATCTAGCTGATAGAGCCGCAGCGCTAGCGCAAGCAGCAAAACCCCAACGATGATGTACCATCCCTTCCTCATGCCAACCTGACAACCTTGTTTTGTTTATTAAGTTTTGGTATCTCTCGAAACATTTATATAAATCCATCAGATATTCACTCCCATGGGGATGAGCCTGCTTACTATCGTCTTGTACTTAGTCTACTGCTACGGACTCGGCTTCTCTGTCTCAAAGCTTGTCACCCTCCCCAAAGAGCTCGTGGAGCGCCATGTCATCCGCTTCGGTCTGGGCCTGGGAATCCTGCCTATCCTGAGCATCTTCCTCAACCTCATCCACGTGCCGCTGGACTTCAAGGTCATCCTAGCCCTAGCGCTGGTCGGCCCGGTCATCTACCTGATCAAGGATAAGAAGTTCCAACCCAAAGGAAAACCTTCTATCTACGCTGTCGGTGCCCTGATAATATTCTTATTATCCATGTTCATCTACGCCAAGGGCGCTTTCTCTTACCCTTACTTAGAGGATGACGACCCGTGGGGCATAGCCAAGACAGTGAAGTACATCTCAGTGGAGAAGACAGCTTTCGTGCCAGAAGGAGTCAGGATTTCCAACTATATCGACCCCTACCCCCCTTCTTACTTCATCTTCCTTGCGTATCTCCATCAGACCAGTCCTGACCTGATGTGGACCATGAAGTTCTTCAACGCTCTCACCATATCTCTTGCGGTGCTGTTCTTCTTCTTCTTCGCCCGCAGGCTGATGAGGAGCAGTAAGAAGGCTTTCTATGCAACCTTGATATTGGCCATGCTGCCGAGCTTCCTCTCCCATTTCATCTGGGCCATCGCCATGATCATGCCTTTGTTCTTCATAGCCATGTACTGTTACACCCACCAGGACAGGAGGTGGTATCTTGCAGGGGCATTGGTCCTGGCGAGCATGCTTTGCACCCAGCCTGCGACAGGCCCTATCCTCGGCATCCTGTTGGGTATCTATTGGATCATCCGCGCATTGAAGAAGCTTGACTGGTGGTTCCTTTCCTCAATGGTCCTCGCAGGCCTGCTCTCGTTGATGTGGTGGCTTCCAATGCTGCTTTCCTGGGGCGGTGTCAAGGGCATCATGGAATATTTCGGTGGATTCTCGTCAGAGAACCTCATGGGCAGCGCCAGCCGGATATACACCTTTGCAGATTTTTTCGTGGCAAAACCGACGAATATGATAAACAACCCGATCGGAATCGGCGCAGTCGCCATGCTCCTTGCCCTTGTCGGACTCGTTTTTGTGTTGATGTCAAAGAACCGCGATAAGCATTACACGACCATTGCCTGGTTTGCCTTCGCTCTCATAACCGTGAATGGAGTTGCTCTCGGAATATCCTTCTTCTCCTTCAGGATGTGGATGGTCCTCGCCATCCCGATAGCGCTATTGGCCGCAGAAGGCTTGATACTGTCTGTTACGCTGGCCAGGCGTTTCTACCGCCCATTAGGCATATTGGTCCTCGCAATGCTCCTGTTCGGCCTTGTAATGACCTCAGGCTACCAGAAGTACAGGGTGAACACTGATGTGTGGCCTCCTGGCGGCTGGATCGGCGCCAACCCCGAAGTCCTGCCAGGCCTCCTTTACATCAAGGACAACCTCCCTCTCAACACAAAGGTCTTCCCGGCCAGGATGGACAGCTTCCTGTTCGGCATGAACATGCATTCCTGCGAATGGTGCGATGAAGTCATCGAGTTCAGGACCGGATTCCATGACGCTGATGCCGACAGCATTAACGATTTCCTCAAGGAGCAGGGCTATCGCTATCTTTGGTTTGATGGTAGCTTCTATCGTGCCAACTACGGCGACAACGAGACCTTGGACAAGCTTGCGCAGCTCTCTGAAAGCCTGGTTGTAGAATACCAATCTGTATTCCAGGGCCAGCCCACTCCGAATGTCCTTTTCAGGGTGAGGTAGATGAAGAAGCTCATAATCATCCTTGCGCTGGCGCTCATCCTACGGCTGATAAGCATCGGAGAACCTCTTTACGTGGACGAGGCCTTCACCTACACAGTTGCGCAGAGCCCTTCCACAGCCCTCCATGCCACCTTCTCGGCTGAGGAGCATCCTCCGTTGTTCAACCTGCTCGCATCCTTTTTCCGATATCTCACCGGTCAGGTATGGGCCCTCCGCCTGTTCTCGGTGTTTGCAGGCGTCGCGACAGTCATGTTCGCTTACCTCGCATGCCGTCAGCTCCTGTCAGAGAAGGCATCACTCATCACCGCTTTCCTCGTATCCATCTCGCCGTTGTTCATCAAGATGTCGCAGCAGCTACGGCCTTACATGCTACAGCCCATGCTGGTCTTCGCTTCGATGTATTTTTTCCTCAAGGCCATGAGGACAGACAGCAAGAAAGCTTGGGCCGGTTACATCATCATGGCTGTGCTGTCAGGCTATACCTCGCATTTCTCCGTGCTGATGATGGCAGCTCTTCTCCTAGTCGCTGTCCTCTTCAAGAAGCATTTCAAGTCTTTCAAGAATTTCATCATTTCAGAAGCCGTCATCGCATTGCTGCTCATACCCAACCTGATATACGCTTATTTCCAGCTGAACTATCTGGGCTTCATGGCTGAGTACAGCCCTTAGCTCCACCCGTCATGGAGAATTCTAATACTGCCCTACAACTTCTATGAGTACCTGTTCGGCCCGCACGCCCCTTACCTGACCAATTTCACAATAGATTGGGCCTGGCTCCCGCTGCTGGCCATCTCACTAATTTTCTTCGCTTACCTGGTCTATCGCGGCCTCAAGATGAAAAGACAGCCCCTGCATTTCTTTGCCATCACAACAATTCTTCCATTGATGCTGGTCTGGCTCATGTCCTTCTTCTCCTACATGCAGATAGAGCCCAAGCGTTTCCTCTTCGTCACCCTCGGCTTGTACGCCATGATAGCTTATGGGATCTCGACATTGAGCAGAAGGCTGCAGATAGCTTCCCTGATCGTCGTCGTGGCCCTGATGGCAGTCCCCATCGCATCTTTCTATGCCTATGACAACATCGCCTGGCCAGGACTGACCGGCCACATCGAAGACAACGACCAGCCTGGCGACGTGATAGGTGTCCACATGAACCTTCTCACCCTCGTACTCAGGCATTACTACACAGGCGAGGCCCCGATTCATGGAATACCTGATGAATACCTGACAGATGACATGATGACCTCCTTCTCAAGGCACAGTGACGTGGATAACATCGTCATGCAGGGCAATTTCGAGCACCTGTTCGAAGATGAGTTCGCGGGCAAGACACGGTTATGGTATGTCGTCAGCCGCGGCCAGGCCACAGACCCAGAAGGATTGTTCAAGGCATACCTTGACAACAACTACGATCTGCTCGAAGAAACCTCTTATTCCGAAAACAGGGCCATGCTCTATCTCTACGATCTAGCTGAGGAATAGTCCGTATTCTTCCCAACCAAGGTCAGGATTGCCTTGCCCGTCGCTCACCAGCAGGCTGAAACAATAGCCTTCTGCTCCAGGAAGCGAGATCACAGCTCCCAAGATGCCTCCGGATACCGAGCTCCCTGTCCACACAGGATTCGTGCCAGGACAGCTGGTTCCATAGAGAAGCGTAGCACTTAGTTCCTCTTCCCCGAGCTCACTCCCGTCAGCGTTCTCAGTCGGCATCCTCAGCGTGAAAGAATAGCTGTTCCCGCTTTCGAGGATAGGTCCGTTCACGATGCTGCCAAGTCCTGGCGGCAGCCCGTCAGTCGATGTTCCGGTCATTATCGGCATCCTCTCGGCAACGTTATCTATCTCGTTACCCCACTTGTCTAAAGCAGTTGCACCCACATGGTATTCGACATCATCTTCCTCGACCGCAATCACTACGCCCATCCTGTCGCCCGGGAATAAGAAGAGCTTTCCTGTCTCAGCCTCGAGCTTGCTGCCATCATTGAGCTCGTAAGAACAGGGCTTGCCTATCTCCTTGAACCTGCATGACAGCGGCTCTTTCAGACCTGCCTCAACCTCTTCCATGCCCTCCACAGTGAGCTCAGTCTTCCAGACAAGCTCCTTGCCTGCCAGCGTTGATGTCGGTATTCCCTCGAAGCTCTCCTCTGCCACATAGACCTTGTACATTTCCACATTTTCAGAAGGACTTTTATCCCACATGACTAGCAGCTTCTTGTCCGACCGCTGCTGGTCGAAAACCTCAAGATTTTCCAGAGGCGGTGGCGGGTCGTTCCTCGGTATGAACAATGCGAATTTGATAGCCACTTTCTCCTTGGTCGTCGACTCTGTCAGTGGATCATATGCCAGTTCCTCAACACCTAGCCAGGAACAGAACCTCCTTGTCCTGTCCTCGAGCATACATTCCTCAAGAGCAGGAGCTGCATCACCAATCATTATCGCATCCTCTTCCTCATACATATACACCGTATTGCCCTCTCCCTCGAACTCAGGCAGCTCATGATCCAGTTCTTGCACGAACTTGACCTCATCATCAACAAAGCCGGAAACGATGCTTTTCCCTTCTCCCGGCTCGACAGTCATCTTCATGTCCGGCAGCTCCAACGAGCAATAACAATTTTCCAGGCTTGCCAGGCACTCCTGCATCCTGCCGACGGATTCATAGAATATTGTCTCTTCTTCTGTCTCACATTCCTCAGCCCTGTAAATGTTTGAGCTCTCACCACTTCCTTTCAATCTTGTCAGCTCACGGTCGATGCAGCTGTCGATATCGCCGTTGCATAATGACACTTTTGAGGAGAATTCTCTTACCGTGTCAAGATACTCATCGAATCCATCTGTCTCAAAGCCAAGCAGTTCCTCAAAAGCCGGATAGAAAGATGCCTGCACATCCTTGCCGTCCACGCACTCGCCGCCTTGCCAGGCGCATCCTTGCCCGCACGGGTCCAGGACGCAGTATCTCATTGGTTGATGCCTGCATGCCAGGCATTTTACACACCCGAAGAACCTGCCGTAGTTCACGTCCGGAAGGAGCCCTTTTGATATGCACTCAGCCTCTTCTTCAGGCAGCATCTGGATGATCTTCTGCTTGTCCCGCGGCGGGCTGTACAGCTTACCCAACGGCACGCCTATCACCTCTTTACCGATGATGCTGACCTCGTACTCTATCTTGTCATAAGGCAGGGCCTGGACGTAATCAGTGGAATAGTCTGAGATATGCTCTGCAAGCGCAGGGATGGACTTAGGGAAGCAGATCTTCAGGTCCTTGTTGACCTGCCATAGGCTGTATCCTCCATATCTTCCGCATCCGTCATCGTGCTTCATCCCGTCAGCTGCCCAGCTGCTCACCCCATAGCTGACTGACAGCTTTGCCATCGAGCTCACATACGGCGTCAGGAGCTGCATCTCCCTGTCCTGTTTCAGCACGTCTGACTGCAGCTGTCCTATTGCGAGGTCCACGTCCTTCTTCTCCTTGATGAGCTGCATTGCCGCCATGATGAACAATACTAAAACAACCGTCACGAACACGGGTTCGAACCACAGGCCTTTCTTCACCAGACCTGCACCTCCACCTGCAATGGTGTCATTCCTTCCTCGAACATCGGAGGCAGCAACAAGGTTGACCTGTGCTTCTCGCCGAGGCATTCTCCCTCATCCTTTAGGGAGTCGCTGCCAACTCCGTCGCTTATACTCACCTCGAAGCACACTTTCTGTCCGTATACACCCTCAAACAGCTCACCGACTGCAGCGCTTATCAGGTCGTAGTCTTTGCTGCCTGCGAACTCGCTTGCCAGCATCACTCCGAGCTGCTGGCCCAGCACTTCCTGCTTCATCAGCGCTATGGCAAATGATCCGTCATTGAGGTCTTCAAAGGAGTTCTTGACCACCGTGCCCTTGGTCTTGCCCATGTTCATCAGCACTACGAACATTATCACGCATATCAAGATAAGTACGAGGATTGCGAACGTCAGCACGAGCTGGCCTTTTCTCATTCTACCCTGAACACCCCTTTCACATGCAGCACTCCGGGCTTCTTCTGGTCGCCGTCAATCACGACCACAGGCTGCCTTATCTCTGATGAGTCCCACTGCCTGGCGAAGGTGAGGTCCTCGTGCAGCTCCACGAATTCGTCGTTGAGGAGTATGGGTTCTGCCAAGGGCATTCCATCCTGGCCGAGCAGCTCTATCCTCACCCCTATGTACCTCGATACGTTTAGATGGCCGAACTGGTGCTTGCCGAAGTCAGCAAGGTTTATGACAGCATAATCCTGACCAAGCGATCTTTCCAGTGGCATGGATGCCAGCGGTGGTATGCTTGAGAGTATTATATGGCTTTCAGTGTTGTTGGTGTCGAGGAACTTCGCCCTGAACATCCCGATGAATATCCCTATGCCGAAGACTATCCCGAATATGAGCATCAGCCTGACTATCCAGTAGAGGAACCTGTCAGCCCTCAAAGAAATCCTCCAAGGCCTCTACTATGGCCTCACCGGTCTTCGGGTCTTCTGCGTTCTCGCCCATCTCGATGTAAATTCCCCTCTGCGTGGCAGGTAGTATCTGCCTGGGGTCATCCTCGTCCAGCAGCTCCATGTCTATAGGGACCACGGCCACTGATCCGAAGCGCTCACCGAGGTGGTTGACGAGCTTGCAGGCAAGCCCCTGCCTCTCAATGAAACCGGTCTCGCTCGCGTCGATGTACGCCTTGACCATGTCCCCTTCAGCGCTCGCCAGGGTAATCCCGAACCTGAAGGTAGCCATCTTCTGCCTTCTTTCCTCTGTCTCCATGAGGGCTTCAGTTGTCTCTATGCCTCCTTTCACCCTGTTGATAGCCCATTGGGCCACCTTTTCCATGACCCCATCTCTCGGGTCGAGGATCACCTTATCGAATCCCTTGTATGCCGGCTGTACATCGGGGCACCTCAGCGTGTTCAGCCTTCTGTCGCCGAAGCCCAGCCTGTCCCCGGCGCTGTAGATGGTCAGGTAGGGCTGGTCGTTCGTGCCCTCTTCCACGTTGAGATTATGCGGGTTCCTGACCGGGTATGAGCCTTCTGTGTCGCCTTTCCGGACGATGACCATGCGTTCCTGCAGCTCCACTGTGAAGCCTTCGAGGTCGTGCGGATATCTCATCGAGAGATCGCTCACACCTGCTCCCGCAGCGTCGATGAGCAATGCGATGTCCCTCGCATAGAAATTTGCCAGCATGACGTCGCTATCACCCAGGTGGTGGATCTTCTCGCCCACGCCCATGAAGATGACGACGATGACTATTATCATGCTTATGATGGGCCAGGCCATCTCCTCTGTGTGTGCACCTCTTTTGCCATGCATGCTACAAATATCGTCAGAGACGTATAAAAAGGTTTCCCCACCTCACCTTTAAGACACACAATTATCGGTCGTGGTGATGCCCATGCACCAACATTTATATACGTTAACAGCAGGGTGATTATCATGGCACCAAAACTGATCATCATCAGAGGCCCTCCAGCATCTGGCAAGAGTACTTTGGCCAGGAATTTGGCTAAAAGACTGATGGGAAAGACCGCTTTGCTCATTGTTGACGAATTTCGCTGGGTGATGACAGCCCATGAGAACAGGGACGCAAATGATTATAAAATATCATTCGACAACTTTCTTCATGCATTGGAGAATTATCTGGGATCAGGATACACTGTTATTGCTGAAGATTGTTGGATCAGGAAGCACAAGGATCAAGCAACAAGCCTGAGGAAAGTGATTGGTTTGGGGAAAAAATACAATTCAGAGACGCATCAGATCCTGTTGAAGGCAAGTTGGAAGACAGTTGAGCATATCAATACCTTGAGGTCGATGATTATCCCCCCTAAAGAACTCAAGGGACTGTACCTCAAGACGTATTCTAAGAATGTCAGGGATGAAATCATCATTGATGTTGATGATAAAAGGCCGATTCAGATCCTAAATGAAGCACTTGAAATATTCACTTCGTAACAATCCTTCGCAGTTAATTGTCACCGCGACATATCCGTCAGCGTGACGATGTTATTGCCATCAACCTTGTTGACTACTATCTCGACCCTGGAAAGGTAGGGCAAGCCCTTCATCAGGAAGTTACCGCTGGAGAAGTCGTAGCAGTGCTCTGGCTGCTTGCATTCCAGTGTGCTGCCATGCCTCGAGACGCAGAGCCTGTCCTCCACCACTTCCAGGATGCATTCCTCGGACAGGTCTAACGGCATCACCAGCCTCTGCTCTTTCTCGATATCAGCATGCTTGCACTGTTCAGAGATCTCGTTGACCACCATGTTTAGGGGGTTGAGGCATTCGTTCTTCTCGAGGAGCATGTTCCTCATGCGCTGTATCTTGGGCACGAACACCCCGCCGATTATGAGGGCACCGATAAGAAGGAATGCGAGTGTGTAGTACATCTCGTGCGAGGTCTCGCCCTTGCGCATCTTCAACCTCCCAGTATTGTCTTGCAGGCATCAGCGTTCGTCAGGCAGTCTGTGCCCGGTGCTATGCTGTCGCCGATGCCCAGGAGGGTCTCTGCCCAGTGCATTATCTGCGTCCTGAAGATATAACCGACAACAATGATGACGATTATTGTCAGGATGATCGCCGCAAGCGCCTGCATGCTCATGTTCCCTCTTTTTTTAGCCATGCCTGATTATACCTGCGCTCGTTATTTAAATCTTACGGCTGCAGGGGCTCGACTTCAGGCGCCAGGTTGAATATGGTCTCTGCCCAGTGCATTATTGAAAATCTCGCCTTTCGCGAGATTTTTCTTGGGATGATGAATATCCTGTCCTTTAGGGCGAGTTTTTGTTATCTGGGTGCGGAAGACATAGCCGAGGACTACTATCACGATCAGGGTCAGGATGAGTATCGCCAGGGTCTGCATGCTGAGGTCGCCTTTTCTCATGAGAATATCTGACCAAGTGATTTATTTAAAACTTATGATATGAGATGTTTCTCCACCAGATCTCGGTGATCCTTGAAGTCCTTAGCAAGTGCCTTGAAACCGCGGTCGAGGTGTTTGATGTCATGCATATTTCCAGTTGAGGTTCGAAGTATCATCCCACTTAAACCTAGGTTAAATATGAGAAGGGCAAGTATCACATCCTCCACAGCCCATGAACCGCCAAGCAATATCTTGATTATCTGGTAGGTGACATACAGACCTAACAGGAGTATGCCATAGAAGACCACCTGTTCAAGCAGATTCTTACGCATGGCCGGCCCTCCGAATTATTAACAAGATAGAAGCCAATACTATCAGCAGACCTATTGTGATGAAGAGCAGGGCTTCTTTCCTCATGGGGGGACAATGGTCTTTATTCTTTATAACTTTTTCCGTCGAAAACGATGAGTTATTCCAGGAATTTCGGATGATTTACGAAAAGATTTAAAAACCGAGGATGTTTCAGGTTGCCCATGAAAAGGGGTGCAGTGCAGAAGCACCATCAGATGGTGTTCGCCTTCTTCGCAGTGCTTATCGCAGCCATAGTCATCCTCATGGTCCTCATCTTGCGGGGGGAGCCGGAGCTGGTATCTCCTATGGATCCCTTTGTGTCTGATTATCCTCCTGACTGGATTGAAAGGCAGGGAAATGTCCAGCACATTAACGTGTCAGAGGCCACGCAGCTTCGGGGCGATGTGCGCGGCGGCCACCAACGCTACTTTGAGCCTTCAGGAGATATGACTGTCCTAGTATTTGCCGGTGCTTACCAAGGAAATTTTTTCAACAACATCTATAAGCAGGATGAGTCAGTGCTGTTCAGGATACACAACGAGCCCATCCCCAATGATGGGATCCCGGAGTTCTTCGCCGTCTACACCAGGAAGGAAGGCAAGCCTATGCTGTACATGTTCGTGGATGACGACTGGAAGCTGCGCTCTGGCAGCCAGCTTTATGTAGTCTGGGGCTCTGACCTGAGGGACTCGGCAGGCCTGCATGAGAAGACCTTTGACTTCTCGCTCCAGCAGAACGGAGTATACATCGATTACTTGGATGAAGACATAGACTGGATTATCGACCAGAACCCTGTCTGGGGCGGAGTCATCGTCAGCCAGTTCGACAAGAGTTCTATAGTTGACGAGTCGTTCATAGAAGGCACGTACGTGCTGGTAAGATAACTATCCTGCTGTCAGCCCTGGGTGGTTGGGCCACTTGGAATCCTTGTTGAGCTCATATACGAGCCTCTCTGACGCGTAATCAAGACTGGTCGCGACAGCTGACTTCACTATCGTCTGCACGATGATGGTGCCAGTCCCTGCTGTTCCTGCGCCTACGGCAACTGACAATGCACCGATCCCTACCTCTGATGCTGCGACGGCTACCATGGTGGCGCCATATATTGCAACACTCCCGACTTGGGCAATAACATCAGACCCGCCGTAGCAGTATCCCTCGATTATCGCAGGGTCCACCCTGACGCAGTCCACCTTGTTCACAGGGTTGCTGAGCGGGTTAAAGGTCTTGAACCAGCTCCCGCCTGGGCAGACCTTGGTGGCATTCTCATACCTATGCTCGGGAATCTCGTCGTACGGGTTGATGCTCTCTGCGAAGACCGGGGTGTAACCGTCTTCGAAGGTTGTGGAATAATCATGCGGCTCGGTGAACTTGACATAGAGGAAGTCCGGGCCTTCTACTTCATAGCACGCGCACTTGTCTATCCATAATGCGAGGTTGGCCTTGCACGGGCTGGCGAAGAACAGCCTCTGGTCACCTTGGTCATAGAGGGTCTTGGTAATCGGTCCGCCATTGCGGTGGTCCCTCACCAAAGAGAGGAAGTATTTCTCTACTTCAGGGTCCAGTTCCTCGAACTGGTTGCCTGACACCATAGTGCCTTGGAAGGGGGATTTGCTCCCGATATTGTTCGAGCCGATGGGGTCGAATTTCCCCAGCTTGCTCTCTTCTAGCATGATCTCATGAGTTATCGTGTAGAAGGCTGCTGTGTGGAACATCACTTGCTTGCTCAGGGCCCAGGGTATGCCTTTCTTTGCAGAAGCCCTGAAGGCGCTGACAAAAGCTTCTGAAGCCGTTTGCACAGCTGTGTCATCCCCGAGGTCGAGTAATGTTTTTGAAATCATCCTTTGGAATTCGGGATCATCAAAGAAATTTACAAAAGCCTTGTTATGAGGGAATCCGGCATCAGCCCAGAACTTGACTCCCTTTTGTTTCTTTATTATGTATTCAGCCAGTTCATCAGAGTCCTTCAATCCCAATAGTGAAAGTCTCTCAGTCAGCTTCTGAGCAGCGGTCTTCGCCGGCTTTTTACCTACGAATCTGAGTGTCCGGTCAAAGGCTTTTTGTATGGTCTTGACAATCTTGCTGCCCTTATTGATGCCTACCTTTAGGCCCGCACCTACGGAGTTCCAGACCACATTATAGACAGCAGCACCGTACAGGTTCATCTCGAAGGGTTCCATCTCCCAGCCTTCTTCCTCACCCAGGGGGAAAGACTCGTAATATATGAGGTATTTCGGGTCGCCGACCCCGCTGAAGTGGTCTATTACAGCTCCATCTCCCTGGGGAATTTCCTGTGGCAGGTGGAAGCCGCACATGCCGCAGGTCTGGATGTCTGGCATGCACTTGATCATGACGTTTCCAGCCCCCTCCACCTTTCCGCCTTGGCAGAATGTGGCCGAGTCTGCCATGTCTACATCGCCGCTGAATGGGTGCACCGCACCCCCGCTGGTGAAATAGTCAACAAACGTGCCTCGCTGGAAGCTGTGCTGTCCCACGACAAAATTTTCTTCACCTTTGCCTTTCACCCTTTTCACTATGTTCTCTTCACCCAACCTGTTGAAGGCCTCTGTCTCTTCTGTCAGCTTCGGGCCCAGCACTGCCATGAACTTGGCTCCTGCTGCGCTGTGGTATTCCTCGTTGCCGTTCTCGTCAAAGGTCTTCCTGAAGTACTCATTCTCATTGGGGTTCTGCTTGCCCTTGCCCCACCGTCCGCAGTAGTACACCCTGACACCCGTGCATTCAAGATAGGTCGGAGAATCAAAGCAACCCTCTCCAGAGCCTGCCTTCACCCTTCCGCCTTGGAAGTATAGCTCTCTCAGCCTGTCTCCATCGCTGGATGTTAAGAACTCTATCTTCTTGTCCTTGTCCTGGTCGCCTTCAAGCGTGTCTTGCCAAGTTACCCCGTCAAACCGAGGACCATACTCACCGTAGATGCCGTTGCCGTTCCTGTCGCACCCGTCTCCCGGCCTGAAATCACTGTTGCCTGGGCAGAACTTGGCAGCTCCTCCACCTATTGCCAGTCCCCACACCTGCAGGTCCTTGTCCTTGTGTTCGCCCTTGTCTATGGTGTCCACTTGGCAGAGCATGTTGCCTGCCTGGTCATATGTTGTCAGCTTGAAGTTATTGACCTCAGTAACACCACAGACCTTGTCCAGGCACTCAATCCTGTCGTTGCAGTCCATCTTCTTGGAGTCTGCCCAGATGTAATGGTCGATCACAGGGGAGAACTTCTCCTCGATGTCATAAGGTTTTGTGATAGTGACGTCATCCTTGTTGAAGCTGGCCTTACATATGCTTGCAGTGGGTTTCTGGAGCTCCGCATAGTAGGTTATCTCATAGCTGTGCACCACCGAGCCTTCATCGACGAGGCTGCTCCTGCTCAGCTCCCTGTCTGAGAACTTGTTGACTGTCTCTCCGCTCACCAAGTAATTTATCGACTTTATCAGGCCGTTGACAGAGTCCATGACGACCTGCTCCTCAGTGTTCAGCTCGGGATCGAAGACCGGCGGCTCTTTCTTCAGGTTCTCCAGGCTCTTGTTGGCCAGGTCAGTGGCTGTCTTCTTGAGGGATTCGCTCTGGTACACTCCGCCGAGCACTACCACTAGGATCAGTATCGCTATCAGCGGCTCTACAGCGATAGCCTTCTTAAAAAGTCTTCTTGATGTACTCAATTATACCCAGTCCTCCGCCCTTGATCTGGACCGCGACGTATATTATGAACGCCACAGCCGCCAGTCCCAGTATCAGCATCACTATTATCTGCCACCCTCCGGCTGTCCCCTTACGAGTTAGCCAGGTGGGTGCAGAGCATATCCACTTCCCTGTACGGGACGAGGAACATCGCGCTCTTGTCTTCATGGTCATATTCATCCCTCGATATCTGGAAATTCACTATCGGCACTTTCTTGCTTGCGAACCAATCGAATATCTTCGTGGTCTGGAGGGTATTCACCCTCGCGAATATCACAGCCCATGGCTCGTCGGTGCTGTACTTGTAGTCCCTGGAGTAAAGCGCACTCTCTCCTGCTGTGCGCATATAATTCATTATGCTCAGTCCCTCCCTGTGCTTGGTGGGGAACTTCTGCAGATACCTTGGTAGCGAGGTTATCTCGTTGCCTACCACTGCAGAGACTTCCGGGTCCACTTCGATGCGTGCGCATATCACGCAGAACACGGGCGGCTGGTCCTTTCCGTAGTACCCTACCCATTCCTCGTACTTCGGCGGGCCTTGCCATTCCCTGTTTATCCGCGAGTACCACTTGTCGAACAAGGGAAGCCGGCCTTCTCCCATGTCATGCCAGCAGTCTTCCATCTCATACGCGACTATCTCGTTCATGGCCAGCTCCCATATCTCTACCTGGCGGTCTTCGACCTGCTTGTTATATTTCTTCGGGTCCATGTCGAACTCAGGCTGGAAATATCCTTGTTCATTGGCACCCTCTATGCAGTATGGCCCGCAATCCTCCACCGTATCCTGATCAATGTATCTGGTCTGTATGGGGAACTCCAGCTTCAGTATCTCGAACTTCATCAGCGGATCCCTCAGATAAGCGTTGATGAAAGGCCCTATGTCC
Source organism: Nanobdellota archaeon (assembly GCA_018816705.1). Lineage (GTDB taxonomy): Archaea > Nanobdellota > Nanobdellia > Woesearchaeales > JAHIVG01 > JAHIVG01. Next base: position 20,938 of record JAHIVG010000068.1, on the reverse strand, counting down.
CTGTCTACCCCTGCGGGCGCCATGACCTCCCTAAGCTTGTAGCCGAACAGGAACAGCAGGCTTATCACTATGAGGACTATTATGAGGTTTGGCAGCGTGTTTATTATCCCTTTTCGCATCAGAAAGACACCTTCTTTATCCCGCCCCGGATTATCATGACTATGGCTGCAGCAAGGACTATGATGAGGAGCATTATTATCCAGTTCAGCAGGGTGCTGTCAGTCTGTGCCTTCTTCATCGTCTTTTAGCTGTATGCAGCATACCTTCCCCTGGCTGCATTCCTTGACGTTGGGGACTATCTGATGGCCTTCGGGGCAGCTATCCCCATCATAGCACTGGCCGTTTGCGAATATGCCACAGCTGTTGAGGGTGTCCTCGCCTTCGTTCATCTTGTTGACGAATATGATTATGAGAACGATCATGACCATCAGCGCTATTGCAGCGATGACGATGGTGTTCATCGGCAGCCCCTGACCTCTTTTATTTGCCATGCTCATGTTCTGCCTTCTGTCATTTATAAAGATTATGGCTTTATTTTCTTGAGAATCAGCTTTGCAATCCTCTGGCTGGACTTGCCGTCCGTGTATGCGCATGCCATCTTGACATACCTTTTCATGCCCGCTTCGAGCCCAGCCTTGCCAGCATGCCATTCCTCCAGGCGCTGCTTCACTTCCTTGGGTGTCCTCGCTGCGAGCGCCGCGCCCTCCAAGGCGTAAGGAACTTCGTCCGGCTTGCCTGTGAAGTTCACCACCATGACCGGCTTGCCCATTATCATGGCCTCCAGGCCGATGGTAGAAGTGGCGATTATGACCAGATCGCTTGCATACATCGCTTTATAGCTGTCATAACTCTTGGTCACGATGCATCTCTTGATCCCGATCTCTTTGGCAAGCTTCCTGTAGGGCTCCTCTTCCTCAGTCGGGTGCACTTTTATGATCACGTCGACCGGCAGTTCCTTCAAGACATTGCATGCTTCGCGTATGAAGCCATACCTTATCTCCAGCTCGGGAATGGGCTGTGTGGCGATGAACACAGTCTTCTTCTGGGTCAAACCTAGGTCCTTCCTTATCTCTTTCTTGTCATACAGCTTGTCGCTGAAGGCAATCACATCGAACCTCTGGGATCCGATGGGCATTACAGTCGAGGGCTCGTAATTGCCCTCTTTCACGAGAAAATCCTTGTCCATCTGGCCGTAGACAGCTGTCACGCTTGGAAGCGGGCATCCATCATCCTTCTCCCTGAAGCACCTGATGTCCAGGTTGAGCACGCCGTGCTGCATGGCAATGACCGGAATCCCCCTCTTCGCAGCCAGATGGAAGATTATCTTGCCGTAGTCACCTGTCTCGGCTGAGAAGAATATGGCTCTGGGCTTGACCTTGTCCAGCATCCTCCCTATCACGCGGTGCATGATGAGGTGGTTCATCAGCCTGTACTCGAAGTATGCGTAGAATTGCCTCTCGAAGAGCTTCCACACCTTGACACCATTGAAGTCCACGTCCTTGAGGCTCTTGCTTGCCTTTTCAGCTTCTTTCTGCAGTCTCTTCCTCTCCTTGCGGGCAGCGCTGAAATCACTCCAGCAAAGATAGTTCTCGAACCATGTGTGGCCGTTCCTCTTCTGCCTCATCCTCCCTAGCCCGAATTCCTTCATGTGCTCGCCCGCAGTGTCCACAGACAGCGTCGAGACCTTCTTCTTCAGCGCGTTGACGACAGGTGTGGTGTAAGGATCACCCACAATGAACCTCTTGCTCACGGGGTCGAAGATGTGCTTCCAGTGATGCGGCGGGAAGACCAGCACCGGCCTCTCGGGAGAAGATTTTCCCGGCAGCAGATATCCGTAAAGCTTCCTGACGACATACCTGAAGTTCAAGAAGTGGTATATCATGCCCATGCGCTGCCTGCTTACTTCCTCTTTCCCGGTTAGTTCAGCTTTGAACCTGACTTTCCTCGCTGAGCAGCATTCTTTCAAGACTGCGTAATCAAGATTCTCTTCCCCAAGATAAGTGATCATGTCAGGTTTCTCCTTGTCTATCAAGGAGATGTAAGCCCCGGTCTTCCACAGGATGTCCCTCATCCGAGGATAGTATGCGATGCTGTCGAACATCCATGACTCCATTATCCACCAGAAGGATAGGCCATCCACCAAGAAGCGATCCCTTAGCGGCTTTCCGCTGACATCCATCTTTGAAAGCCGCTTGTACCAGCTGATGGTCTCTGCCTCGAGCTTCGCGCCAGCATAGCTGGCCAGTTCCTTGTCGGCCTTTGTGCCTTTGTCTAGTGCAACCGTTGTTCTCTTGCCTTTCTTGGACATGACTAAGTGCATCATTCCAAGTATTTCCATGTGGTTTAAAAGCTTATTGGAAAACTTTAAATACAGTCAGACAACCATGCTGACATGAATATCACTTATGTTGACCTCCCTTGGCGAGGCAAGAAATACGCAGCCCGTTCAGGCGTAAGATGGGCACATACGAGCGACAAGACACCTGTTGTGAGCTTCCGGGCCTTCCCTTTCTACATGGCCACATCAGCAGCGGTCCTTGAGAAGGAAGGGCATAAAGTTACCATCCTTGACGCCCTTGCCCATAACCTGTCTGAGAAGGAGTTCTTCTACAGGTTGGGGATGTCCAAACCCGACTTCGTGGTAGCAGAGATATCGACTCCATCCTATTCCAACGATATGTCCTTGTTGAAGGATATCAAGCAGAAGCTCGGATGCAAGGTCGTTGCTGTAGGCCAGCACACGAGCGCCCTGCCTGAAGAGGTGTCGAAGAACACTTTCATCGACCATGTCATCGTCGGTGAGTACGACTTCACCCTGCGCGACCTGGTCAGCGGCAAGACCCAAGAAAAGATCATCAGGCTGAAGGAGCTGCCTGACATCAACTCCATCCCTTGGCCTGCCCGCCATCTGTTCGACCTGTCCAAGTACAACGAGGCATTCTGCGACAACTATCCCAATGTTCAGTTCATGGCTAGCCGTGGCTGCCCTTTCAGGTGCTCTTACTGCAACATCTTCTTGATGTTCGGTGGCCGCAATTACAGGTTCAGAGACCCGCAGGACATCATCGATGAGATGAAGTTTGCCATGAAGAAGTATAAGCCAAAAGAGCTCTATTTCGATGATGACATGATAAACGGGAATCCTAAGATGCTGCAGGAGCTGGCCAGGCTGAAGATAGAGCAATTGCCTGACGTGCCGTGGTCTGCCATGGGCCACACTGCGATTACGAGAGAGACATTGGAGCTTCTGAAGAAGTCAGGCCTCGTTGCCATGAAGTTCGGCGTGGAATCTGTCTCACCGCTGGTGCTGAGGCTGCTGAAGAAGGGTACGACCATAGAGGTCATCAACAGGACTCTCAAGGCTTGCAAGGAGCTGGGCATAAGGACCCATTGCACCTACACCATCGGCCTGCCTGGAGAGACGATCGAATCGGCGCGCGACACAGTCAAGTTCGCCATCAAGCACGGTGACTCTTACCAGATATCATTGACAATACCGTTCCCAGGCACCCCGCTTTATGAGGAGGCCCTGAAAGAAGGCTGGCTAAAAGCTAGGAACTGGGATGATTATGATGGCATCTGTGATGCAATCCTTGAGTATCCCGGCCTGGACAACAAGGGGCTTACGGAGATCTATGAGATCGGCCAATCCTCGACCTACAGGAAAGCCCTGTCTTCCGGCCAGTACAAGAAATACGTGCGCATGATATATCAGGAATCTGGTGTCAAGGGCCTTGCCAAGCTGTTCTTCATCCGCGGTCCCGGCATGGTGAAGTCGGTGATCCGGTCCAAGATCAAGATTTAGATAACGCTATTAACCGAAAAACTTATACTCTTCTTCTTGGTTAACATTGATAACCGAGACATTCAGTAACTTAATCCCCTTTTCTTCAGCTCCTCTTCCAGGTGCTTCAGCCCCTCGAACTTTATCGCATCCAATCCGACCTTCTTTGCGCCCTCGATGTTCTCGTGGAAGTCGTCAATAAATAAGTCAGGCTCTTCCATGAGTGCATACATCTCTGGATCAGGTTTCCTCACGCCGACCTCACAGCTTATCAAGAAGTGGTCGACATACTCGAAGTGCTGCCGCCTGAAGTGCTCGGCTGCAAAATCCCACGCATTGGAGCATATGCCTATGAAGTGGCCTTTTTCCTTCAGGCTCTTGGCGAATGATATCATCTCTGGTTTCTTTTTTATCATGCTCATCCCCAGCTCCTTGAAGTCATCATAGCTGCAGCTGCCGTCCACCTTCTCGCACATCCTGCGGAGGAATTCCTTTGATGAGATGTCGTTCCTGTCTACCGACGGAAGGAACTCGAGGAACGCCTTTGTAGTCTCCTCCTCGCCGGCCTTGAGCATCTTGGAGAGCCTCTTGATGTAGAGCCTGTTGTTCCATGTCTCAAGGACGCCGCCCATGTCGAAGTAGATGTTCATAGATTGATGCCCTTCTCTGCCAAAGTCTTCTTGAAGTAGCTGAACTGGTGGTCGAAGTCATGCTCCTTGGCATTCTCAATCGCGAGTTTTGATCTCTGCCTGTAATAATCATCATCGAACCTCTCGATGGCCTTCTTCCACAGGTCGGCATTCAGATGGTCCTTGACCAATATGCCTCCTTTGCCGACAGCTTCGGGAAGGCCGCCTCGAGCACTTGCTATTGTGGGAATCCCATTTATCCCGGCTTCCAACACGATCCGTCCGCAGGGCTCTGGCCACGTAGAGGGCACGATGAGCAGCCTGGTCTTCGAATATACCTTCCTTATGTCGTCCTCCCACGGGATGTATTTGACGTTGGGCTCCTTCCTGACCTTCTCTATCCACGGCTTTGCCGTGACGTTCCCTCCGCCGACGACCAGGAACTTCGTGTCCGGCATCTTCCTGACCAGCTCCAGCACGGTCGTTATGCCTTTGGTCAGGATGGGATTGATGAAAGTGACATATTCTTTCGTGTTCTGCTCGATCTTGAATTTGTCCAGGTGCACGACCGGGTGGAAAGGGTATCCCTTGACGCCGTAGAACATCTTGAGCACGTCACAGCAGTACTGGGAGTCTCCGAAGACCACGTCGGTGTTCTTGAAGGCTCGGGCATGCATCCTCTGTATCTTCTTGACGTACGGCCACTGCATCTTATAGCTGAGAGGCACGTGCTTGTAACAATCCTTCAGGCATTCCTCCGGGTCATGGTTCATGAACAGGTATGGGCAGAAGTGCTCCCAGTTCTGGATGAAGCTGACTGATTTCATCCCGTTCTGCATCGCTGCCAGTATCGACGCGGGCATGAACTGCAGCTGCGTGAGCATGAGCTCTGGCTTATATCTGTCGATGTATCTCTGCAGGACCTTCGTCCATCTGCTGTTGGCATAGAAATGCCTGGCCAGGGTCCTGTTGAACAACGGCACGTTCTTCCAGACAGTGCTGTAAGGCTGAGGGTGCTGATGGTATGGTGTGTCCTTCTTCTTCTCCTTGCCGACCCAGACAGCGTGCACCTCGTGCTTCTTTGACAGCTCCGCGAGCATCTCGTCCAGTCCGACTTCCGCGCCGCCCACATAGGGCCACAGGTCCTCGGCCGAGTAGAGGATTTTCATGCATCTCAAGAATCAGGAATTACTTTAAAAAGGTTTGCCCAGTCCTATATGGATATCAAGATTTGCAATCCGCCACCACACAACGAGGATTTCAACTCCCCTGAAGTTATCATTTTAAGCTGAAATGCTCGGGAAAGAAGCCGTAATGAGCATAGAGGACCATTAGATCACTAAAATCTTGTCGCTGTTCAATTGAAAATTTTTGATATTCCTTTTCATTTAATATCTCTGATAAGGTTGGTAGCCTTCCGTGCTCTTCATAATAATAGTAAAAATCCATCATCCTGGCTTCGTAAAAATTGGCGATGATTTCTCTTTTCCATTCGAAGTATCTTGCAAAAAGATCATATCCATCTGATCGCATCTTTGCTTTAAACTGGTTTATGTTGTTTCTCTTCTTGAAAATGCCTATCACCTTTCTTCTAAAAGCGTTTTTTCGTGGATTATTCTCATCAATAGCATGTCCCAACTCATGGAAACATGTCGAGACAAAACGGGATTTATCATGTCCAATTTTTGGCAGGTTGATTTCATCGAATAGCCCGCAATATGATGCCTTAATTATAAGGTTCTCACGAATTATGATGATTCGTTTGACACCCACATCATGCAATAATCCGGGATTGTTGTATATATTGTTTAGCAGGAAATGCAAGGTATTGACTTCTTCATCCGAATCAGAGTAAAAGCGCACTCCCGTATCTCCATGGAATGCCTGTTCAACCGGTGTCTGGTTGTCCGCATTCATTTCCCAAACTTGGCGGAATAGGAATTCACACGATTTGTATGCGGGGGAAGCGATTGCTATCAGCACAAGAGTGCCGCCTATGAGCACGAATTTTGAGGAAAAAAAGCCTTTGGATAGGATGTGTTTGAAGGCTGTTTTCATGGAATCAGGTGACAGGAAATCCGATGTTTTAAAATACGATGATATATCTCTTGATTGGATAGCTATTTTTTTCTTTTCATAGTATTCAACGACCTGATCAAATGTCGCTCCGAACTCCTTTTCAAGCCGCTCCTTCTCTTTGACAAGCAAATGAGAAGAATGCTTTGGCTGATGCACTAACTTATTGCTTATCCGCTCGGCAGCTGAAAAGTACCGTTGGTATTGGTGCAATCTGTTGATTATTTCATCGAGTGTTTCTTCAATGGCATGACAGGTGGAATCATCTAACCCTCTTTCTCGCAGAGTCTTGTCAAGTTGTTCTTTCCGTTTTAGAAGAGTTGTAAGCGCGGTTATTTCTCTCTTGAGATTCTCGACACTGTAGGCTTTATTGAGAACTCGTTCATATGCATCTTCTTTTTTTCTTCTAAATGGTATCCGCATTTTGTGATGTTGTATGAATGTTCATGCCGGTTATTATACCTTTCTATACGATGTGATTAGATATACAATAAGGTAAAAACATATTATTTTCCATCAAGGCCGACAAAAAGCTTTTAAACTTACATCCGCTCCTCTCTTGCATGGAACCGCGCATATCTGTTGTCGTGCTGAACTGGAACGGAAAGCCATTTCTTCAGGACTGCCTGTCATCAATACTCAGCCAATCCTATTCCCATTTCGAGGTCATCCTCGTGGACAACGGCTCTGTGGACCACTCAGCAGAGTACGTGAAGGAGACCTTCCCTGGCATCAAAGTGATAAGGAACGAGAAGAACCTCGGTTTCGCAGCAGGCAACAACCGGGGCATAGTTGCAGCAAAGGGAGATTTCGTCTTCATCCTCAACAACGACACCACCCTGGACAAGGACTGCCTGCTCGAGCTCATGAAGGCAGTGGAAGGCAAGCACAAGACAGGGATGGTCTCACCCAAGATGCTCTACATGGACGGCCGGATAGACACCCTCGGCCTAAGGATCAGGAGGTCGGGCTTGGCAGAGGACATCAAGACAGAAGGTAAAATCCCCTTGTGCCCGTGCGGCGGCGCAGCGTTCTACCGGAAGAGGATGCTGGAAGACATCAGGCTGGGCAAGGATCACTATGACTCGGATTATTTCATCTATTATGAGGACGTGGATCTTGGGCTAAGGGCGAGGTCAAGGCAATGGAAATCCGCCTCAGCTCCGAAGGCCATCGTGCACCACCATCATGGCGCCACCATGAAGATGTCTGACAAGAGCATCTACCTGGGCATAAGGAACCGGCTCTGGACCATCCACAAGAACTATCCCCTGCCTGCATTGATACTTTACTCCCCATTGATATTCGGGCTTCAGGTTGCTGTCTTCTTCAAGTACCTTTTCAAGGGCAAGGCCGGGCTGGTCATCAATGCCTGGCAAGATGCGCACAAGAAGCGGTTCGTCATGAAGGACAAGCGCAGGCTCATCCAGAGGAAGCGCGAGCTGACCTCAAGGGACTTCAGGCGTCTGCTGGCATGAGTATACATGGCCCATCATCAATCCATTATCGCTGATGCTTCTCCGCAACTCACATCTGTCGAACAGGTCTAGCAGGCCGTCATCCAGCTTGGGGAAGTCCACTATCACTGCGGTGTCCGATTCCATAATCATCCTTGTGATGTTAGCGGCGGGCGTGGTATACAAGAAGCGATAGGTGTTCTCCCCGCCCCGGTCAAGGTAGTACTCTGTCGACACTATGTTGGTCATGAACGGGCCTTCCAGGCCCTGCGCAGTCCCGATTACCTCTCCAGTAACCTTGCCGACATCAGGGTAATGGGTATGGAACACCAGCTCCTGGATGAGGAACACATTCAGGGCCAGGCTCACTCCGATGAAGATACCGATTCCGACAGCTTTCTTCCTGGTGAACGTCATCCCGAGACCGATCCCTGCCGATATCAGCACGATTGCCAGGCTGAAGAAATTGATGCCGATTGCAGGCCCGGACGGCCCTGTCAGGGGCAGGAAGAAGTTCCATGAGAACGACTTGGCAAGCTGATAGTAAGTTCCCATAGAATGCGGTACCATAACAGTGAAAGCATTAGCGACCTCGAGGAAGATGATGGACCCGATCCCTGCGATCAATGCGATGCCCTGCCTCACCTTCATCCGCGCAAGCGCGACTCCGGCAAGGATGCAAAGCGCAGGGATGGCAGGCATGAGGTATCTGTCGAAGGGCGACATGCTCGTAACGAAGAAGTAAGCCAATGGCAGCAGCACGGCCCAGATGTAAGGCAGCAGTGACTTCTTCGGCCTCAATAAGTATGCCCCTGCCAGCAGGGGAGTCCCCCACAGCAATAGATAGACAAGAGGCATCAGCGAAGGCACAAGATTCACCTTGGCCGAAGCATAACTATAAGTCTCAGAGACCACATCCGGATTCATGGACGAGAATATCAATGGGAAAGGCAGGTACATCAGGCCGCCGATGAGGGCGACCACCACCAACCTATAGAATCTCCTTTTTTTCAGCCCGGTAAACAGGACGTACAATCCCAGGATTGCCAATATTATTATTGCAGGCAGCTTGCTGAGCATCGCCAGGCCGAAAGCTACGCCCGACATCATGAACCACTTCCACTGGTCTTTCTTTTCCCCGATCAAGAAGCAATATATAGACGCTGCGAAGAAGAACATCAGCACGCTGCCGTCAATGTCCACCTGCATGGATGCTAGGAAATGCCAGAATGAGAACAGCATCACCAGCAGCGTGATCATCGCGGCCTTGCGTGAATACATATATCGGACGAACAAGAAGGTAGCAGCAGCGGTCATTAGACCGAACAGCAGCGGCACCAGCCGCATCGCGATTGTCTCATCCGGCACGAGCAGCAATGACGTCCTGTACACAAGGATGGACAGGGGCTCATGCGTCCAGTAGAAGTCCCCGCCGTGATACGTCGTGTGGAAAGAGAAGAATCCTTCGCTCGTGTCCCCAGCCATGGCCAGGAAGGCGTGCTCGTCCTCGTAGAGATGGTCCCCCATGACCAGCAGCCGCAGCACTACGGCAACCACGATCAGGGCAATGACAAGCGTCTTTTTCATACGAGAACAGCAGCCAAGAGGGATTTATAAGCTTTTCTTGAATCGAAGCAATTAAGGCAACACCACTGGTGCGCTGAGGAAACAGAAATTTGTGGGTTCTTAGAGGTCTCCGACCTGAACCGTACAAATTTCTGGTGATAGGACGGTCTTTTCGACAATGGAGAAAAGTCGTTGCAGAGTCGGTACGGCTCTGCAATCCAGAAATTGCCTGCAATTTCTGCCTAGCCGTGAGCGCCGCCAATAATATTGTTGCTATCAGATAAAATTCAATAAAATTGTATCATTTACTGCACACAAACATCACATGCGGGAAGGGCGTCCAGTGCTTGATCCGCCTGATGACCACCCTGAACCCGGCTTCCTGGCACATCTCTCTCAGCTTAGCTGGCTTGATGAAGAACAGCTCTCTGTTCCGCATGATCACCCGGTCATGGAAATAATTATACAGGTATTTCCATCTCGGCCTGTCGCCGATATCCTTTATCAGCAATATCCCTCCTTTCTTCAGGGTCCTGTAGCATTCTTGTATTATCTCCTTCTGAGTCTCATGGGGCACGTGGTGTAACAGATCCACAAGTGATATGCAGTCGCAATCCCTCAGCCCTGAGTCCTTCCTGAGATCCCTCACCTCGAACCTGACATTATTTATCTTGCTGGCAGTCGCATTGGCCTTCTTGACCCTTTCCTTTGACAGCTCCAGGCCTATGACCTCCCTGTCCTCTGACCCTAAAGCCAAGGCGATGGAATAGCTTCCGAAGCCGCACCCCACGTCATATATCAATCCCTTCTTGGGGTAGAACTGCTCTATCTTGGAGAACGGTAGGATGACATTCCGGAGGACAACATACATCTTGGGCCAGAGCCCTTTATACAATGACGTGATCTTCATTTGAACTTGTAGGCGATTATCAGCCATATCATGACCAGGCCGAGCTTGAAGGCCTTCCAGAACTTGCCTGTTATCTTCGAAGTGCCGATCCTCGGCCTGTAGTTCAGCGGTATCTCAACGGTCTTTATCCTGTTCTTTATGCATAGGATCATGAATTCTGGCGAGAAATGCGACTTGCCGACTGTGAACTTGTGCTGTATCCTTCCAAGGGCATCCCTCTTTATCAGCTTGAAGGTGCACCCTACGTCCGTTAGCTGAGGGCCATTATGGAAATATTCCAGGAGCTTTGCCACGAACTCGTTGCCCAGCCTCAAGAACAGGTTCATGTTCGCTCCGGTCCAGATGCATTCCTTCGAGGTCCTCGTGCCGAAAACAGCGTCGAAGTCGTCTGTATATGTCAGGAGCTTGAACAGGTCTTTTGCCATGAAGGTGCCGTCCGGCTCGCACATGACGATGAAATTACCTTTGGCTTCCTTCAGCCCCCTTCTGAGCGCGAACCCGTACCCTTGCATTCTCTCCTGCACTAGCCTGGCTTTCGTCTTCCTGACTTCTTCTGCCGTGTTGTCCCTTGAGTTGTTGTCCACGACTATTATCTCGTCGACGACCTTTGTGCTGTAGAAGTCATCGATTGCCTTCCTGATGTTCCCTCCTTCATTGTAAGCCGGGAGCACTATGGATATCTTGTTGCCTTGCCACATCATGACCAGCTCGGCGGGAGGTTCTTCCTGATCTCTAGGTCATCGAATTCCTTGCTCTTCTTCGAGCCCACTTCTTTGGCCCATCCTGCCATCCTCTTTATTCCCTCGCTTAAAGGCACCGGCTCTTCCATGCCGAACACCTTCTTCACGTTCTCGTGCGAGGAGTATGCATGCACCACTTCGTTCCTCGCAGGATAGTTGACTTTTTCGGGCTTCGCGTCGAAGGCCTTACATACCTCTTCTGCGAGCTGATTGATGGAATATGGCTTCTCAGCCCCGACGTTGAAGACCTTGTTAAGAGCTCCCTTGACAAAGGGTGATTTGGCGATTATGGGGGCAACGTCGCTTATGTAAGAGAACGCCCTGGTCTGCTCTCCGTCGCCGAATATCGGCAATGGCTTGCCTAGCATTATATTGTTCATGAAAATGCCGATTACGTTCCTGTACTTGTCGCCTATGTTCTGCTTCTCTCCGTAGACATTGTGCGGCCTGAAGATCACATAATTCAGGCCGAATATCTCCTTGCACGACTTGAGCTCCTGCTCAACAGCGTATTTCGCTATGCCGTACGAGTCCTCTGGCAGAGGGATCATCTCTTCGCTCATAGGCAGCTGGTTCCTGCCGTACACCGCTATCGAGGAGGTAAAGATGAAGCACTTGACATCGTGGTTGACAGAGGCGTTGATGAGGTTGATGCTTCCTATCAGGTTGTTGTCGTAGTTGAAGCGCTTGATGAAGTGGCTCAGCCCTTCTGCGGCGTACGCAGCTAGGTGGAACACATAATCGAACTTGTGCTCCTTGAACAGTTTCTTTATCAGCCCATAGTCAGTTATGCTGCCCTCTACAAAGTTCGCATCCTTGTTGACGTTCTCCGCAAAGCCGCCGCTGAGATCATCTAATACGACCACTTCATGGCCTAGCTTAAGCAGCTCATCTGTCACGTGGCTGCCTATGAAGCCGGCCCCTCCTGTCACTAGGCATCTTGCCATAAGGGTGGGACAATTTTCAGGGATATTTAAATCTTATGCAGAAGACGTACTATTGCCTTAGAGAACCCTTCCACGTCCCCTGACTTCACCAATAGGCCTTTCTTGACAACTTCCTTGTGCGAGCCCGCGTCGAAGGCAACGACTTTCTTGCCGCAGGCCTGCGCTTCGACCACTGGGATGTCGTAGCCTTCCCACAGCGAGGCTGTGGTGTAGAGGCTGCACGCTCCGTATAGTCCGGGAAGCTTCTCATCGGCCACGAACCCTGTGAATATCACTCCTTCATCCGCCATTCTCTTCAGCTTCCTGCTGTAGGCCGGGAAGGTGTGCTTGCCTGTTATCATGAGCTTCAGCCCTGGTATCTTCTGCTTGGCCAGCTTGTAGGCCTCTATGAGAAGATGTACGCCTTTGTGGGGTGAGATCCTGCCGAGATAGAGCAGGACAGGGTCTTTTCCCAACTTGTACTTATCCCTTACCACCTTTCCACTGACTTTCGCATTAAATTTTTTGTCAACCGGGATGTACTTGACTTCACTGTCTATGCCTGTCTCCCTGAGAAGCTCTTCCCTCATGAAGTTGCTTATCGATATCGCCTCGTCGCATCCTTTGGCCGTGGAGTTGCTAAGCCAGGTGAAGACCTGCATGTAGAGCCTTTCGAGCGGATTCTTGAACAGCCTCGGCCAGGAGACGCCTGCGTTGTAATACTGATACCTTATCTTCAGCAGCTTCTTCGCCCTCTTCGCGATTATGTTCATCGGGTAGAAATGCGACACAACAAGGTCGTATCCTTTCAGCATCCTGACTGCCTTGTCAATCTTGGCAGTATGGAGGAAGAACAGCAGCCTGTACATCCTTTCGAAGAAAGGTGACTTGGGCATACCCAGCTGCACCACTTTGGCCTTATCGCTCTTCATGGTGGCCTTGAGGCACATTATCATGACCTTGTGGCCCTGCCTGACGTATTCAGCAGTGTTTATCTCCACCAGCCTGTCTATGCCCGAGAAGTGGCTGTATGTGGGTGTGAGTATGGCTATTTTCATGCAAGCCAGAACGCAGCAAGAGTATTTAAGGTTTGCTAGTCGACTTTCACATTAGTTGTTCCGAGAATGAAAGTCCCGTCACCGCAAAGGCCTTTGTCTTTCGAGAACGCCGGGTAGAGGTCAGCCCATTTTGCTTCATCTTCCTCAACCTCGGTCAAGCTATCAGTCTTATACATCGGAGGTCCGACAGGTGGATTCGACTGTTCTATAAGGTCTTCGACTGCCTGCTGCGAGGATGCCGCTATGTACTCGGTCCTTCCGTGCTGGTATTCTACTCTGAAAAACTTGACCTCCGGCTGTTTCATGATGAGGGGGTAATCATGCTATTCTTATTAATTTTTCGAAACCTTTTTATCGCCAAGCCATGCTCCATCACCCATGGTCAAGTCAATACTCATGATCAAGCTCGGCGCAGCAGGCGACGTACTGAGGACCACTTGTATCCTCCAGGGCCTGAAAGAGCAGCACCCTGATGCAGGGATCACTTGGATCACAAAGCCTTTCTCCAAGCCCTTGCTGGCCTACAATTCCCTCATATCACAAGTAGTGGCAGTCCAGGACATCTCCCAGCTTGGCAGCTTTGACCTGGTCATCAACCTGGACGAGGACGAGCTGGCATGCAAGTTCGCATCCAAACTCAGATCCGGAGCAGAGTTCAAGGGCTTCTACTGGGACGAAGGCGTCAAATTCACCGAAGGGGCTGAGCCCTGGTTCATGATGTCTGCTCTTGGTCCCGAGCCGCAGAACGATGTGCTGAAGAAAGAGAACAAGAAGACCTACCAAGAGCACATGCTCGACATAGTCGGCCTCAAGCCAGAGAAGTCAGAAACCCTTTATTATATGACTGAAGACGACGAACAACTGACAGAGGAGTTCAGGGAGAAGATTGGCCCAGGATATGTCATTGGCTTCAACACGGGTGCAGGCAGCAGGTGGCCTCTCAAGCGATTGTCTATAGAGAAGACTGTCAAGCTAGCAGAACACCTTTCAAAAGATGCCAAGATTGTCCTGTTCGGCGGCCCGGAAGAGACCGAGCGCAACAAAAAGATCATCGGACAGGCCAAGTGCGACATCATCGACGCCGGCACAGACAACACCCTGCGACAGTTCGCAGCCAAGCTTTCAGCAGTCGACCTCCTGATCACCAGCGACACTCTCGCACTCCACATCAGGATTGCCCTGAAGAAGAGGATTGTGGCATTCTTCGGCCCCACGTCAGCAGCAGAGGTCGAGCTCTACGGCCTCGGCGAGAAAGTCCACGCAGACGTGGAATGCTACTGCTGCTACAAGAAAGACCCGATAGCACAGCCCAGCTGTGCTGACGCGATAACTGTTGAGATGATTCTTAAGGCAGTTGAAAGGGTCAGAAACGTTTAAATATCGCCCGGCAATTCCTTCTGTCCATGATATATGTCATGATTCCGACCTACAATGAAGCTTCTAACATAGAGAGGCTAATCAAGGCCATCCTTGACCTGAAAATCCCAAACCTGCGCATCGTTGTCGTCGACGACATCTCGCCTGACGGCACATGGATGCTCGTCCAGAGGATGAGGAAGAGGAATGTCGAGCTCCTGCTGAGGAGGAAGAACCGCGGCCGCGGCCTGGCCGGCAGGGAAGGCTTCATGTATTGCCTCGACCACGGCGCAGACAGGATTGTCGAGATGGACGGAGATTTCTCACATGACCCGAAGTACATTCCCAGCCTGATAAAAGCCGCTGACACGGCAGACGTCGTACTAGGTTCAAGAAATATAAAAGGCGGAAGGGACATCGAGCGCGGAGCATTAAGAAAATTTGTGAGCGGTTTCGCCCGGCTGTACATACGCATAGTCCTCGGCATCAAGGCTACAGACCCGACTTCTGGCTATCGCTGTTTCACAAGGAAGGCCATGGAAACCATTAATCCCCGCACATTGAAGGCGAAAGATCCTTTCATCGTGACCGAAGTGCTCTACCGGGCGCATAAGAAGCGCTTGAAGATAGCAGAAGTGCCTATCATCTTCAAGCAGCGCGCCTCTGGCAAATCAAAGCTCGGAGTGAAGATACTTTTCAGCAACTTCATCAGGATTCTCAAGCTCAGGTTTTAGCCTGCCAATATTCGAGCAGGTCAGACAGCGTCTTCTCGAAGGGTATCTCAGGCTTCCAGCCGAAGGCTTCAGAGAACTTAGAATTATTGCCCAAGAGCTCTGGTATGTCGTTCTTCCTGATCTTTGACTCGTCGCTCTCCACCTTTATCTCAGCCCCGCTGATCGAGATGAGCTTGTCCAGTATCTCTTTTATCGAGTAGGCCTTGCCAGAGCAGAGGTTATACGTTCCTGGCTTGAACCTTTCCAGCGCCAGCCTGTACCCTCGGACAACATCCCGCACATCGGAGAAATCCCTCTTTATGCTGCCATCGCCTATGGTTATTGACTTCTCGCCTTCTGCAACAGCCTTTGCGAACTCTGAGCACACGAAGCTCGGGCTCTGCCCGGGCCCTGTATGTGAGAAGCTCCTGATGACCACTGCGTTAACACCAAGCTTAGTATACTGGCCCACGAGTTCTTCCTGCGCCACCCTTGACTTGCCATAAGGGCTTACAGGCTTCAATGGATCGTCCTCTTTCAGCGGCAATCTCTCCGGCTTGCCATACACCTCTGCAGAACTCACTACCAGCACCCTGGCTTGAGGACAGTGCTTCCGGACCGCATCCAAGACGTTCATCGTGCCTTTCACGTTGACCTTCATGGTCTCTTCTGGCTCATGCCAACTCTTTGCTACTGATGATTGCGCTGCCAGGTGGAAGACTTGGTCAGGCTGTTCCTTCTCGAAGATTTCCATAAGGGCTTTCCTGTCGAGTATGTCTGCTTGATGATCACCAGAATTCTTGTCCAGGCAGATGGCTTCGCCGAGCTCTTTCTTCAGCCACGGACCGACAAAGCCGGCCGCTCCGGTTATCAGCGCTTTCATTGCAGGCGCTCCATGTCAGCGTCGACCATCATGCGTATGAGCTCTTCGAAGGTAACCCTAGGCTCCCATCCTAGCTTGTCCCTTGCTTTGGTGTAGTCTGCGCATAGCATGTCCACTTCTGCCGGCCTGAAGAGCCTCTTGTCCACCTTTACGTAACGCTTGGGGTCGAGGCCGAGGTGCTTGAATGCCACGTCTATGACGTTCTTTACTGAGTGCATCTTTCCTGTGCCGATCACGTAATCCTCTGGCTTGTCCTGCTGGAGCATGAGCCACATGGCCTGTACGTAATCTCCTGCATATCCCCAGTCCCGCCTCGCATCAGTATTCCCTAGCCTCAGTTCCTTGGCCAGCTTGAGCTTGATGCTGGCAGCCGCATGTGTTATCTTCCGGGTCACGAACTCCATGCCTCTCCTGGGTGATTCGTGGTTGAACAGTATGCCTGACGTTGCGAAAAGCTTGTAGCTCTCCCTGTAGTTGACGGTGATGAAGTGGCCATAGGCCTTTGCCACGCCGTAAGGGCTCCGCGGGTGGAATGGCGTGTTCTCGTTCTGCGGGCTCTGCCGCACCTTGCCGAACATCTCTGAACTGGAAGCCTGGTAGAACCTGATGTTCTTGTTGACCAGCCTAATGGCTTCCAGCATCCTGGTAACGCCTAGTCCGGTGAACTCTCCGGTCAGCACTGGCTGTGTCCAGCTCGTGGGCACGAAGCTCATGGCTGCCAGGTTGTAGACCTCGTCCGGGTCTGCCTCTTTCACGGCATTCACCAACGACAGCTGGTCCAGCAGGTCGCCTTGCAGCAGGGTGATCTTATCCTTTGCGTGGGCTATCCTCTCGTATTTCTCGGTACTGGCCCTGCGGACCATGCCGTAGACCTTGTATCCTTTCTGCAGCAGGAAGTCTGCCAGGTAGCTGCCGTCCTGCCCTGTTATGCCTGTGATCAGTGCTCGTTTCATATGAAACCCCACAATCAGAGGACTGTTGCATTATTTAAATATTACCTTATGCTCCGGCATCCTCACTACTGATAATAATAACTTTTATATACTTCCTTGAGATTCCGTTCCCTTCATGAAGTTGAAGGATTTGTTGAGTCACCTGGTAGGTTTTGACTATGCAGGGAGATACTATGACCAGGAGCGGTTCATCAGTGAATCCACTGGCAGAGAGCATGTTCTTCCGATCCAATGCGGATTGAGTCCTGCGGTGACGATGTACGCCTTGAGGGCAAGGGAGATGCTCGAGCACCCTTTTGTTCTTCTTACAAGATGGACAGGGCTTGATTATGCCTACAACAGGATTAGGAAGCGACAAAAAATGTTCTATTGAAAGTCCTTGTATTCCAGTATCCTCTCTATCAGCCAGAAGTCGAACAGGTTGTCGACCTCGAAGCCGTCCATCTCCGGCATCTCGACCCAGCCTACTTTGCCGCAGAACCTGTCTTTTTCCTTCATGAACACATCTGTTTTCATAACATAGCATGATCCCGAGTCGCAGTACCATTTCTCTGTGTCTTGCCGCCTCTTGATGCTGCCCCTGAAGGACTTGAACACACCTCTATCGGACTTGCCGTAGTACCGTGTGGTCTCGAAGACGGCCACGACAGAATCATATCCTTCGTCTATCTTTTTCACTGCTGAAGATATCACGTCTGCTTCCCGCGTGGGCGAGGTGCACTGCAAGAACACTATCAGCTCTGGCTTCACTCCCTCCTTCTCAAGATACTCGACAGCATGTATCAGCACGTCTTCGCTGGAGGTGAAGTCACCGGCCAGGTCCTTGGACCTGACGATAACCTCTGCTCCGTACTTCCTCGACACCTCTGCGATCTCCGAAGAATCAGTGGACACGTATGTCTTGTCAACGCCGCTCTTTATGCTGGCCTCTATGGTCCAGGCTATCATGGGCTTGCCGTTCATTGGCTTGATGTTCTTCTTGGGTATGCCCTTGCTCCCGCCCCGGGCAGGTATTATCGTGACGACTACCATGTTGTCCAGCCTCCGTCTACCATTATGTTCTCGCCTGTCATGTAGCTGCTCTTCTTCGATGCCAGCATCAATACAGGGGATACGATCTCCTCTGCCTTGGCCATCCTTCCCAGCGGTGTCAGCTTGGAATACCTCTTGACGAAGTCTGGGTCCTGGTCGTTGTACACGCCTCCAGGCGAAACAGAATTCACCCGCACGTTATGCTTTGCGAAATAAGTCGCAAAATACTTTGTCATCATGATGATACCGCCCTTGATGAGCGGATATGCTGGTGGAGAGGTCATCTTTGTACCCTCATAAACTGAGAAGTTTGGTGCTACCACACCCTGTGTCGAGCTGAAGTTGATTATCCGGCCGTGGCCCTGCTTCTTCATGTAGAGCGCGAACCTCTGGCAGCACAGCCAATAGCCGCCGAGATGCATCTCTAGGTTCTTCAGTATGGACTTGAACTTGACTTCTTCTACATTGGTCATCCAGTCGTCTGTCTTGGGCCATGCGCAGTTGATGAAGACATCTATCTTTCCGTGTCCCTTGTCCATGTCCTTGATGAGCCTGTCCACGCTGGATTCGTCGCTGATGTCCAGCTCGTGGAATCCAGCACCGATCTCTTGGGCAAATCCTTTCCCTTCCTTGGAAGCTATCACGACCTTTGCCCCTTCTTCCGCAAAGGCCTTTGACAGGGCCTTGCCTATCAGTCCTGCTCCTCCAGCTATCACCACGACTTCATCCTTTAGGTCGTATGCCATTTATCGCATCCCCCATTATCGGCGCGTCGCATTGCGCCATGCAGAAATGTTCTTTCGGTATGCCTCCCAGCAGGTGCATCTTCCTGAATTCCTTGTACTTCTTGGAGTTCCAGATCTCTTCAAGGCTTTGCTCGTTGATGTTACCCATGGCCAGGTGCCCGTCGTAATCCACTGGGCATGGTGTTACGGTCCCGTCCTGCAAGAGGCAGACGCACAGGAATGGGTATTCGCAGTATGTCCTCATGTAATGTGCGGTGTTCTCGGGTGCGTCGTCCTGGAAGAGCCATCTGTTGTGGCAGTTCTTCACGTACGCAAAGACCTTCTTGTCCTTCCAGTCTTTCATGAAGGTCTTGCACTGGTCCTGGTTGCCGCCGAAGCCGAGCATCGTGAGCACGAGCATGGTGCCATGCTCTCCTTCTTTGATCATCTTCAGGGCCATCTCTATCTTGCCGTAGATGTCTTCCTTTGTGACTTCGCGGCCCCTGTATTTTGCCAGCGTCTTCGGGTCGAGGCCGTCTATGGAATATTTCAGGTAGTCCAGGCCTGCCTCCAGCAGTCCTTTCAGCACCTTCTCGTTGACGTTCATCGGGTTGCAGGAGAAGTAGGTCTTCAGACCTTTTTCCTTAGCTAGTTTCACCCTTTCGACTATATGCGGATCCAATGGAGGCTCTCCGAAGCCGTGCATGGTGAGTGATTCCGCTGAGATCCCGAAGTGGAAGAAGTCCTCGTCCTCGTTGACAATGTCGTTCTTTGCCAGTTCCAGGCTGAGGAACTTCCTGTAATTCAGAAGGTCGATCCGTTTGAACGGCTCAATATTGTCCATCACTTTCTTATAAGTCTCCGGCTTCATGTGGGCCGCTTCCCTCTTCATTTTCGTCGTCCGGGGGCACATGACGCACTTCATGTTGCACACGTTTGTGGTCTCCACCTGGAAGACGACAGGTTTCTTCGAGACAAAGCCTTCCCAGAGCTCAGGCAGCCCTTCTATCTTCTCGCCTTTCAGGAGCCTTTTCTTGGTCTCCCAAGCCCGCATGTAGTAGTTTATGTCTTGCATGATGGTTCACCGGGTATAGATGATATAAATAATTTAACCTTTCAGTATGAGGTCCGAGACCTCCCTCACGACCCCTTCCCCGCCGTTGGTCTTGGTGATGAAGTCAGCGACCTTCTTGACATCAGGGTAGGCGTCATTTGTCGCGACACCGATCCCTGCCTCTTTCAGGCATCCGATGTCGTTCACGTCGTTGCCGATGAAGCACACCTGGTCCATCGTAAGGCCTCGCTTGCTCACTTCCTTCTTGAACAGTTCGGGCTTGTCGTCTATGCCCTGGCAGCATCCTATCTTTACCTTCCTGCACCTGGCCTCGACGACCTTGTTCCTCTCCTTGGACAGGCAGATCACTTCGATATCATTTTCCTTGAGCCTGTCTATGCCCAACCCATCTCCTCTGTTGCACACGACAGATTCTTTCCCGTTCTCGTCCATGATGACCTTGTTGTCGGTCATGACGCCGTCGAAGTCGCAGACGACCAGCATTATCTTCTTGAAGTCCATTTTCATCCCTCCGCGAAGTGCTTCTCGACGAGCTCGCATATGATGTGGGCTATCATTATGTGGGATTCCTGTATCCTCGGCGTGCTCTTGTCCATGACTAATATGCTGTGGTCTGACAACGCTTTCAGCTTGCCTCCGTCATTGCCCAGGATGTTCAGGGTCTTTATGCCTGCTTTCCTGCAGTATTCTGATGCCTTGATGATGTTGGGTGAGTTCGAGCTGGTGCTTATGCCTATGAAGATGTCGCCTTTCCTGCCCAAAGCCTCCACTTGTCTCTCGAACACGGTGTCGAAGCTGTAATCGTTGCTCCATGCTGTGATGATGGATGTGTCTGTGTTCAGGGCTATGGCTGGCAGGGCCTTCCTCTCCTTGAGGAATCTTGCCACAAACTCCCCGGCGAAGTGAGAAGCGTCAGCAGCCGATCCGCCGTTGCCGCAGATCAATAGCTTGCCGCCCTTCTCGAAGCAGTCTATTATCATCTCTACTGCCTTCTCGATGTCCGGGATGAGGTCTTTTAAGACGAGCTGCTTGACCCTCATGCTCTCGTCGATTAG
>JAHIVG010000067.1 GCA_018816705.1 Nanobdellota archaeon | reverse complement strand
GCGTCCATGCGCTTCTGCTTTATCTCCTGGGTCACAGGCAGGGGCTGTCCGCCGCCTGAGATGCAGCCGCCTGGGCAGGCCATCATCTCGATGAAATGGTAATCATCCTTCTTGGCAAGGAGCTCCTTTACGTGGGCGCCTCCATGCGCAACCGCAAACTTGATCTCTGTGCCATTCACTATCATGCTGCCTTCTTTCAAGCCTGCCATTCCTCTGATCTGGTCAAACTCGATCTTGGTGAGCTTGTTACCGGTGGCGAGCTCATAAGCGGTCCTCAAGGCTGCTTCCATCACGCCGCCGGTAGCTCCGAATATGGCTGCTGCACCTGTTGATGCACCCAACGGGTGGTCGAACTCCTCATCAGGCAAGCTGACGAAATCGACCTTGAAATGCCTGATCAGCTTGGCCGCTTCCCTCGTCGTGAGGACATAGTCTACGTCGCTCTTCAGCTCCGGTCTCGTGCTCTCGAACTTCTTGGCTGTGCACGGCATTATGCTCACAACACGTATCTTGCTCTTCGGGATCTTGAACTTCCTGGCGTAGAATGTCTTGGTGAGGCTGCCGAGCATCTCGTGGGGAGACTTGCAGGTTGACATGTGGGGCAGGAGCTTATGCTGGAAATGCTCCATGTACTTTATCCAGCCAGGGCAACAAGTGGTTATCATAGGGAAAGGCCCGCCTTTCTTCACACGGTTCAGGAATTCGGTACCCTCCTCCATTATCGTGAGGTCTGCTCCGAGGTTGGTGTCGAAGACCCGGTCGAAGCCACACCTCCGCAATGCTGCGGCCATCTTGCCCGTGACTATAGAACCGAGAGGCATGCCGAACTCCTCGCCCAGGGCGACCCTTATGGAAGGCGCTGTCTGGACGACCACGTGCAGGTTCTTGTTGTTCAAGGCCTTGATGACCTCGAAGAGGTGCTCCCTCTCATATATCGCCCCGACAGGGCAGGCAGCGATGCACTGGCCGCACTTGATGCAGGCCACGTCATGCAGGTGGTGCTTGAAGTAAGGTGAGACATGCTCGTCATGGCCGCGGTCTATGAAGTCGATGGCATTCACGCCCATGATCGCTGAGCATGTGGCCACGCACTTGCCGCAGTTGATGCACTTGTTATCGTCCCTGAGAACAGACTCGGACAGGTCCTGCTTGTACTTGTGTATCGGGTCGAAGCGGATCCTGGTTATGTTGAGCTTGGATATGAGCTCGCACAGCTCGTGGCCGCCGCCGTTCACCATGCAGGTCTTGACATGGTCTGCCATCAGCAGCTCGGCGTTTATCTTCTGTGCATTCAGGACCTTCTTGGACTTGGTCAGTATTGTGCATCCTTCCCTGGGATTTGTAGAGCATGACGTTACCAGCTTGCCATCCATCTCGACCAGGCATAATCTGCAGCGCGCCTCGGGCTTCAGGCCCTCTACGAGGCACAGCCTGGGTATCTCGATCCCATTCTGGTCACAGATCTCAAGGATGGTGCTGGCCGGGTCGCATTCGATGTCCCTGTTGTCGATGCTTATCTTCATCTGATCTTCTCCTGGAACTCCTTCCTGAAATACCTGAGCGCAGTGAGCACATGGTTGGTGGCTGTCTGGCCGAGGCCGCAGAGCGAAGTATCATGTATGTGTTCAGCCAGGTCGAGCAATGTGTTGATGTCTTCGGATTTTGCCTTTCCAGCCCTTATCTTCCTTATCAGGTCGAGGATGCGCTTTGTTCCCTCCCTGCATGGCGTGCACTTGCCGCATGACTCGTGTTCGTAGAACTTGGCGATGGTCTCAGCCATGTCGACCATGGAATGGCGTTCGTCGACCACGATTATCGTGAAGGCACCGATGACGCAATGCATGCCGCAGACGTTGTCAGCTGTGAGCTTGATGTTCTTGTAGGGCATGCAGCCGCCGAAGCATCCGAAATAGACGGTTTTGATATCATTCTCGGGCTCGCCCTGCTTTATGAGCTTAGCCAGGCTGGCACCCACGGGAAGCTCGTAGATGCCAGGCTTGGTGACATTGCCTGATAATGAGTACAGCCTGAGGTCCTTGTCCCAGTCCTTGAACAGGATGGCCTGGGGTACGTTCGTCAAGGTCTCCACGTTGTTTATGACAGTGGGCTTGCCCCATAATCCCTCGACCGGAGGGAAGGGCGGCTTGTAGTAAGGCGAGCCGCGGTAGCCCATGATGGATTGGATGATGGCTGTCTCGTCGCCGCAGACGTAAGCACCCGCGCCGAGGATGATATCAATCTTCACTTTTGTCCTTGCTTTCTTGGTTAACTCGTTGATCACTTTCGCCAGCTTGGACTTGAGGTATACATACTCTCCCCTAAGGTAAATAAAGGCCTGCTTTGCGCCAATGGTCTCAGCAGCGATTATTATGCCCTCGACCAAGGTCTCAGGATTTTTGTTGATTATGAACTTGTCCTTGAAAGTTCCGGGCTCTCCTTCGTCAGCGTTGCAGATAATGTATTTCTCGTCAGCCTCTGTGCCAGAGGCGAACTGCCATTTCTTCCCTGTAGGGAAAGCTGCTCCGCCCCTGCCGAGGAGTTCCCTGCCTATGAGAAGCTTCATGACCGATTCCGGTCCTATCTTCCTGGCCTTCTCCAGGCCTTTCAGTCCTGTCTTTCTCAGTATCTGCATCTTATTTGCACTTCTTCAGTATCTTGTCAATCTTTTCTTTTGTAAGGTTTGTGTGTGCCTTGCCGTTAAGGAGCATTGCAGGGGCCTCGTCGCAGCAGCCGATGCACGACGTCTGGTACAGGCTGAATTTCCCCTTGGTGGTATTGAGCTTCATCTTCAGCTTCTTCTTCAAGTACCTGATCAGGTCCATAGAGCCGTTCACGTGACAGCTCGGAGAGTTGCAAATGTAGATAGTGTACTTGCCCTGCTTTGTGGTATGCAGGAATGAGTAAAACGTCGAGACGCCGTAGACCTGGGAGATCGGGATTCTGGTCTTGTCGGCCACTTTCTTCAGAGCGGCTTCAGACAGGAAGCCCTGCTTCTTCTGCTCCCTCACGAGCATGGGCAGCAATAGGTCTTTCATCACCAAGACAGGTGAGAGTTGCTTTTATAAGACTTTGTTACAATTTGGGAATGGTAATCGTAGTCAACAGCTCTATCAAAATAGCCAGGCCGTAGATGAAGATGACCAGGCCGAAGACCCTTGATGCCAGCAGGAGGAACCTTTCTGGTATCCTCTTCCGTGTACGGCTCACCAACAATGCGATGGCCAGGAAGAACAGCAGATAACCTATGCTGACCAGTATGATGTCGATGAGGACCATTCCAGACCGCGCAACGAAGGAAGAGCCGATGGAGATCCAGACTGCAAGTGCGACAGGAGAGGTCAAACCCATGGTGAAACCCAGGGGAAGCGAACTCATGTCCCACAAGCCTTTTGGTCTAGACGCTTTCTTGATGATGACAGCATGGATGCCCACGGCCGTCAGCACAATACCCCCTATCATCAACAGGATGGTGTCAAGCTCAGGCGGGAGGCGTGAAAGCCCAAAGAAGACAAAGAGAAGGATGATGAAGATGGCGAGGAACCTGCCGAGGGAGAAGAGCATGCCTGAGAAGAAACCCTTGGTCAGGCTGCGCCTCACCAGCTCGAAAAGCATAGGCCCTGGGAGGGCCGCTAAAGAGAATCCCAACAGCAGGCTGTAGGTCATGGGTACGGAGTCTCTCCGAAGCCGCAGCTCTTGCAAGTAGGATCCAACGGGATCCAGCCGTCCCTTTGGTACCCTTTCGGGGCATCCTCGATGCGGATCTCCACAAAGAGGTGGTTGGGCGACCTTGCGTATATGGCTTCCACGCCGATGGCTTTTTCCAGGTTCAATAAGAGGACTGCCATGTCGTCGCAGTCGCCGCCGCCTGTCAGCAGGGTCTCGTGTGGGGACTTTACGTATTCCTTCGGGTCGGAGATGTATTTGATGTTGTCGCGGGTGAAATAAAATAACGCTTTCGCCTGGCAGAGCTTGGAGGAGGGGCAGCTCTTGGCAGCCACCTTGTCCGCCACCTGTTTCACGATAGTATCTGAAGAGAAGTCGAACTTCCCCAGGTCTGCAGTGGTGTGTCTGGCTTGGGTAACGTTCATTGTGTATATCTGGGCAGGCAGGGCCTCAGGCAGGGAGGGTATGTCCTTTGGCTGGGGGTCTAGCTTGATAGCGTATGGAGGGAAGACCATGAGGATGACGAGCAAGGCGAGTATTGGGCCTATTATGTACCATATCGGGCTCTTGCGGGGTTCTTCGATGTCCTCTTGCTCTTCGATGAATTTTTGTTTCATGGTTTTGCATACTTCCACATGAAGCGGAAAAATTGCTTGTAAGTGTCTGCCATGGCGCGGTTCTCTATCACTATAGCCATTATCTCGCCCTGGATCGGCAGGAGGTTGACGACGAGGTCGCCGCATATGTCCACCATGCACGGCGTCTTGAAGCTGTCAGGGAGGTATCTTGCTTCCATTGTGGGGTCGTGCCAGCCGGATTCCTTCTGCTTGCGAGTGAATTCGTAATATAAGAGTTTTCCTTTAATCTTCTTCTTCAATCGGTCCTTGTTCCACATATCATGCCTGTGCTTGAGGAAACGACGGTTGAGGCCTGCTCCGCCTAATGCATATATCGTGTCTTTCTGGTCGAGCATCATGTAATATGCGCGCATCACGCCCTCAGGGCCGAAGAAGTGATGTACCTGCTGCTTCTCCTTCTTCATCTGGAACTCCTGCTTCAGCGAGGGCATTATCTGTTCTAATAGTTCTTCTTTCTCTTGGAGGAGCTGGCCAAGCTGTTCTGGTGAGGCTGCCTCATAGATACGCTTATTGGCCTGGAGTATTGAAGAGATAAGGCCTTTCTCGCTGAGTCGCTCTAAAGTGTCGTAGACATTGACCCTGTGCACTTTTGATTGCTTCGTGAGCTCGACGGCTGTTGCTGAGCCCAGCCTTAGCAGGGCTAGGTAGACCTTTGCTTCGTTCTTTGTGAGGCCGAGCTGTCCTAATGTCTCGATCTTCTCAGGCTGCATATATTATGGGTGGTGAGGATGGATTTATAAAGGTTTTGGCGTGTAGTAGGGGGAGTTACTACATCTTTTTATATATAATTTTCATAATAATCACATAATAGTAGTAAATCGGGGGTGCGAACATGTCAAGCGAAACTGAAGATATCGGAGAGAAGGTCAAAGCGATATTGAAGAGGGTGGTCGGGGATATGGCCATAGGCAAAGAGCCCAAATTTTTCGGCAAACCCTTGTTTGATGATACAGGGAGGGTCTGCCTTGTCAATGTAGATTATTTCGAGCTAGGTGAGTATTGGAAGCGGCTGATGCTGGTTGATGTCGAGGTCGGCAACGTATACAATGTTGATGATGTTGTAAGGACTGAGCGGAACTGGTTGAAGTTGGAAAGATATGATCTGAAAGATGTTTTTCTTGAAGGAGATACGGCTATTGTAGAGTATGATATCCTGACTGGGATCCCCTGGGTAAGGCTCGGAAGAAGAGACCATAAGGAAAGGGAGATAGACTTGCAGGACCAAGGAGATGACCATGTCATCTATCAATATGTTAAAGAAGTTGATAGGACACAGCCACTGTTCAAAAAGAAAGATTTCGGCGAGAACAGGCCGAGGTGTGTGTAGGTGAACAATATGAAATCGAAAGAGCCTGATGAAGAAGAGAAAATCCGAGAAGACCCGTGCATCCACCTCGACCCGAGGGTTAGGATTCGGAAACCAAGATGAGAACAATTATTTCAGTGCGTAGGCACGCGGAATATGAAAAGAAAGATAGGGGAGATTTGTTAACCTTAAGAGGAATAGAGCAAGCTCTATCGATAGGTGAGGAGTTGAGAGAAAAATACAAGCCTTTGCTGGCGATATATGTTTCAGACACTAAGAGGGCGCAACAGACAGCCAGCGCGATGTTGCATGCATACGGAAACAGGAATCCCGTGGTGTTGGGAGTGTTGGATGAACTGATGGTTCAGGACCCAGAATCACCGCCAGAAGGAATGCAGCACGACGAGTTTCTCCAAAAATGGCTTGATGAATACTGGGCAGACATGGGGCCGATGTATCAAACAGGAGATAGGCTGATTTGGAAGATCTGGACTCATCCACAGGTTGACGGAAGAATCGAGATGATAACCCATTGTCCAAACATCGAAGCAGCACTTGTAAGATTGTTCAATACAAGTCCAGAAGAAATCCCTCCAAGTGTCTCAATCAAGGACATCGGCGGGCATTTCAAGCATGGCGAGGGCTTTGAATTAGTACATGACTCATATGATGACGTCCTGGCAGACTGCAACATACACCACAAGGGAAGGATTATTCCTTATTACCGTATAAGAAACGTGAGTGAGGGATTACCAAGATGTAGGTGAAATTTGGGGAAAATATTTAATAAGTCGAATAACACTGGTTAAACAGATGAAACATATTCCGCGATTGGCTAAGAAGAAGCTCAAACAATGGAAAGGCAAGTCATGGTATCATCAGCGGTTCGACGGCTCGCCGTATCTTCTTCATTTCATTGCTGAGGCAGAGATAATCACGCATGAGAAGAGGAAGAAGGACGGAGACTTCTCTGTTCACTACTGCTTCTTCGACGACGGCAAGGCAGACTGGTACATCGAGAACGGAGACATCAAGAAGGTCTACACTTCGGTGATTAAGCAGGGCAGGAAGGATCCGAATATCAGCTCAACCATGATGAAGCTGTGGATAAAGGAAGAAGAAAGGTTCTATGAGATGTGCGGCAAGATAGGCAAGATGAACCTCGGTGAGCTGAGCGATGCTGAGCTGATGAAACTGCACGACAGCTTCTTGAAAACAGGCTTGGAGAGGAACAGCTCGAGCTCGATAATAGACGGCTTCGCATTGGGAACGGACGAGATGCTTGCAGCAGAGATAAAGAAATCATATGATAATTCAGGCATAAAGAAGAAGTTCGGCGACGTTTTCTCTGCGCTGACAGCGCCCGTACACCTGTCTTTCGTCAACGAGGCAGAGCTAAGCCTGCTGAGAGTGGCGATGGCAAAGGAAGATGATGGGAAAGAAATGCTAAGACAGCACCAGAGCGACTTCTTCTGGATAAGGAACAATTATGTGGATGCAAACGTGCTGGACAGGCAATACTTCGGAAAGGAGCTGAAGAAGATAATCAAGCATATCCCTGACATCAGAAAGGAATACGTCAGGGTGAACAATGCGCCATCCGAGAACGCCAGGCGGAAGCATGAGCTCATCAGCAGCCTGGGCATAGGCAAGGAGCTAAAGATGCTCATAAAGGTCTCAGAGGACTTCACCCACTGGCAGGACGAGAGGAAGAAAGCCACGATGTGGACAGCCCACTACGCCACCCTGATACTGAAAGAGATAAGCAGACGCACAGGAGTTCCGACGGAACTTATGAAATACATGACTCCGAGAGAGGTCAGCAACATCTTCAAGAACCACCCAACCAACAAGCAACTCGAGGAAAGGAGGAGGAACTCAGTAGTGTTTTGGGACAAGGAAGGCCATGAAGTCCTGGTGGGGAAGGAAGCAGATGAGGTCAAGAAGGAAATCCTCGGAGAGACAGAGCTGAGCAAGGTGGATGACTTCCGCGGCCTCACAGCCATGACCGGCACTGCCCGAGGGAAGGTTAAGATCGTGAAGAGCGCTAAAGAGATAGACAAGGTGAAGAAGGGAGATATTCTCGTTGCGGTCATGACCCGGCCGGACTACGTGCCGGCAATGAAGCGCGCAGCTGCCATCGTCACGAACGAAGGCGGCGTTACGTGCCATGCGGCCATAATCTCGAGAGAGCTCGGCATTCCTTGCGTCATCGGCACCAAGATCGCCACCAATGTATTGAAGGACGGAGACACGGTTGAGGTCAGGGCGAACCACGGCTGGGTGAGGATAATTGATTCCTGAAAGACTGAAAAGGCTGGCGAAGGAGAAGTGGTACGTGCAGGGCTTCAACTCGACGCCGAACCTGATACATTTCGGCATAACTTCTGCAATAATCGGCTGCAACCGCCTCCTGGGATACGGCTACACCAGGATGATCCATGTCTACAAGGGCTCATACCTGGACTTCCACTACAACGTCAACGACCTGAAGAGAGTGGGCAGGAAGGTGCTGGAGAACTACAGGAAAGATAATGATCACATCAGGAAGCTGAGGGGAAAAGATACAAAGGACTTCAAAGGGATGAAGACCTTCCAAGGCTACATCGACGGGCAGGACCTGAAGAAGATGAAGAAGGAAGAGCTTTACAGGAACTACCAGAAGGCCTTTGGATACCACACAAGGTTATTATCCCGATCACACCTCCTCGAAGGATTCGGACTGAGCTATGACGGAGAGATAAAGGCCAGGGTAGAGAGGTTTGCACACAAGCTCGGTAAAAAAACCCATGAGCTGCTCATGACCTTGACGACACCTGTAGAGAAGTCATTCATGGCTGAGGAAGAGCAGGGCCTGAAGGAAATATTCAAAGCAACAAGAAAGGTGAAATCATTTAGGCAGGACGCACGGATGAAGAAGATGCTGGAGGAGCACCAGAAGAAGTACTTCTGGATACAGAACACCTACGCAGGCTCCAGGGTCATCAGCGTCGAGGAATTCGCAGAAAAAGTAGAGAACACGCGATGGGAGAAAGAAGGGCCGAAGCCTGGTACCGTGGAAGGAGGAAGGCTCATGGCCAAGCTCGACAAGGACACCAGAGAGCTGCTCGAGCTGTCGAACCAGCTCATACTCTGGCAGGACGAGCGCAAGAAGGAGATACTCATCATGATACACTACCTCGATAGCCTGCTGTGCGAGATAGGCAGAAGGAAAGGGATCAAGCCGGAACTGATGAGGTTCATGCTGCCCTTAGAAGTCGATGAAGAGAAGAAGATCACCAAGAGCATGCTGGAACAGCGCAGCAAGGCATGCATCATAACTGCAATCGGTGATGGAAACGGAGTCGGGATATCAGTCCTCGTCGGGAAAGAGCACGAAGAATTCATCAAGCTGCTCAAGCAAGAAGAGAAGGAGCACATCGACGAATTCTCAGGAATGTGCGCCTCCATAGGAAAAGCCCTCGGAAGAGTGAGGATATGCAAGACACTGAAAGACATCCCAAAGATGAAGCAGGGCGAGATACTTGTCACCGTAATGACCAGGCCAGAGCACGTACCGGCCATGAAGAAGGCAGCGGCGATAATAACTGACGAGGGTGGCATAACCAGCCACGCTGCCATAATATCAAGGGAGATGGGCATCCCATGCGTCATCGGCACCAAGATTGCCACAAAAGTATTAAAGGACAACGACCTTGTAGAGGTAAGAGCTAACCATGGGAGGATATCAATCATAAGATGACAAACGTCATGTGGTTCGATGAGATAAAGAAGGAAGACCTTCCAGACGTTGGAGGCAAGGGCGCCAACCTGGGAGAGATGTACCAACACTTCCCGGTTCCAAATGGATTCTGTGTTACGGTAAAGGCGTACAAGGAATTCATAACTCCGATAGCCCCGAAGATACACGAGATGATCGGGAAGATAGACATGGAAGACACAGCACAGTTGGAGAAGACAGCCAAGAAGGTAAGGGATAATATCCTCAAGAAGCCCTTCCCAGAAGACCTGAAGCAGGAGATAGCAGGGCATTACAAGGGCGGCAAGGTGGCTGTGAGGAGCTCGGCGACAGCAGAAGACCTGCTAGGAGCGTCGTTTGCCGGGCAGCATGACACTTTCCTCAACATCAAGGGGGAGAAGGAGCTGGCGCAGGCGATACACAAGTGCTGGGCATCGCTGTTCACCGGCCGCGCGATATATTACAGAGAAAAGCATGGCTTCAAGCACGAGGACGTGCACATCTCAGTGGTGGTGCAGGACATGGTAGATGCGAAGCATGCAGGGGTCATGTTCACGGTGGACCCGGTGAACAAGAAGCACATACTCATCGAAGTCGTGAAAGGGCTCGGGGAGAAATTGGTGTCAGGTCAGGTGACGCCGAACACTTATTTCCTGAACAGGGAGAATTGTGAGGTCGAGCAGGAGAACATCGAGTTCGAGTTCGATTCTGCAAGGCTGCCGGAGATAGCTGAAATGGGAAAGAATATAGAGAGGCATTTCGGCAATCCGCAGGACATCGAGTTCGCGATCGATAAAGAAGGAAAGATCTTGATATTACAAGCCAGGCCTATAACTACATTATGATAAAGCTCATCATCTTTGACATGTCAGGAGTGTTCTCGAACGCAGAGGACCCGCCGTTCGTCAAGAAGTTCGCCGAGGAGCACGGATTCGATCAAGTGAAGTTTGAAAAGGATTATAATAGATTCGTCGCGAGGGCTGAGGTGGATGAGTTCGATGGCGACGAGGCCTGGCAAAGGCTGCTTGACAAGTACGGGCTGGAGGGCGAACCTGAGAAGATAATAAAGGAATTGATAGAATCAAAAGTGTTCTACAAGAATTCATTGGAGATAATAAAAATTGTCAAGAGGAAGTACAAGACAGCCTTCTTGACGAACTACAACAGGAAATTCTGGGGCTATGTCAAGGAGAAGCTGGACTTCGACGAGTATTTCGACTTCGGCATCGTCAGCTATCAGATCAAGGCCAGGAAGCCAGGGCCAGAGGGATTCAAGGCGATAATGGACCATTTCGGCGTCGAGCCGGACGAGACAGTATTTGTCGATGATTCAAAAGGCAATGTCAAGAAGGCAGCTGAGCTGGGGATTAATGCGATTCACCTCAAGGATATGAAGGATTTAGCAAGAGAATTAGAAAGATTTAATATTTCATTCTGATTCAAGGTGATATATGGAGACTGTTTCCAATTTTGTGAGAGCCCACGATATAAAAATAGGACTGACGAAGAGAATTGTCAGTGATTGGGAGCAAGCGGATTTCAAGGAACTGCAGGCCAATAAGAGGAGATTGATCACACTAATAGAAGAGATTATCTCCAACCTAGCAAAGCTACTTGAAGACAGGAATGAAAATGAGATATTGGGAATGCTTCTTGCTGAGGCAAAAAAGCCTATCCTCCCAATTGATAGATTCAATTTCGAGGTCAGAGCGAATGTCGGCAATTTCTTTCCCTTGCTTGAGAGGCTGCATAACCTCAACCAGAAACAGTATGCAATATTGACATCTAGACAGCTTTACGAGTCCAGACTTGTTGCGGATCTCGTCGAAAAAGGGGACTTGTTTTACCTCTTCAAACTGGAACATAACCTTGACAGGGAGTTGAAAAGATACAGGATGCAGATCATGAGGAAAATCCAAGATCATTTCTCCTTGAAAGACAGGCCATTGATATCAGTGATATTGCCTGCATACAATGAAGAGGAAGCAATAAGGGCAGCTTTAAACTCTGTAACAAGGCAGGACTATCCTAAGAAAGAGGTAATCGTGGTCAACAACCTCAGCGAGGATGGCACGGCAGATTTAGTAAAGCCATACACCTACAAGCACATCTTCATTGGCAGGAAGGGAGTCTCGGTTGCTAGAAACTCTGGCGCATCGGCTGCAGGTGGAGAAATACTAATTTTTTTAGACAGTGACAGCGAATTGGGGCAGGGCATGCTTGAAAAGGTTTATGAAGAACTTTACCAAAACAATAAGATTGGTGGGGCAGCGAGAGCAG
Organism: Nanobdellota archaeon; assembly: GCA_018816705.1. Lineage (GTDB taxonomy): Archaea > Nanobdellota > Nanobdellia > Woesearchaeales > JAHIVG01 > JAHIVG01. The sequence continues at coordinate 7,409 of JAHIVG010000067.1, read as the reverse complement.
TGCCGGACAGACCAGGATTGAAGCCAAAGATGTTCTTCAAGCTCGTCGAGCTTTGTAAGACAATCACATATGCTCCATCAGGAATAATGTGGTGCACAAAGGAGTCATTCAAGCAATTGGGAGGCTTTAGGGAAGATTATGAGGTTGCAGAGGATGCTGAATTCCTTGGCAGGTTGAAACAGCTAGGCAAGAGCCAAGGGAAAAAGTACCTCAAGATAAGGGAGCCACCGGTGGTCATGTCATGCCGCCGCCTGGACAGGAGAAGGTTCGGTTATGTGCGGACATTTGCCGGCTGGGGGATTAGCTACCTGTATAAGCCAAAAAGGAAGACATACAAAGTCATAAGATAAGATGTCAAAGCTTCTTCTCGACTATATCTTAACCTAATAACTGAAGGAACAACGCGTAAACATCACTTGTAATGTAAAATTCATTCTCCATCATCTTGTTGACAGCGTTGATTGCTTCTTTCTTTGATATGAATCTCTTCTTAACAGCCTGAAGGATCACGAAGAGCGTTCCGTGAGCTCCCACCCTGAAGATTTCAGCGATCTGAACAGCGTTCTTATCGTCGAGGAGAGCAATCTTTTTCTCTTTTATCGCAAGGGCAATCACTTCCAGCTCAGCTTTCGCGACAGTCGACAGCTTCCTCAACGGATCTTTCAGATGGACCTTACTCGTTCTAATCCACCCATTCTTGATAGCCTCATTTATGAGGATCGTCTCGGTGCTCCTTGGCTGTTTCATCAGCTCTTCATGGACGCTGACAGGGATCAGGACTGTCTTGAAAAGCCTCCGTAACAGGTCCAACTTGCCTGCTTTAGCCAAGTGGATTAATGGGGAGGTGTTGCTGACAATCATGCGCCGAAGTCCCTCAGAAGATCATCCTGGGTGTAGTGTAGAGATATCTTTTTCTTTGCAGCCAAAGCAAGCATTTCGGCAAGAGGTATTTCAGCGGTTTCCGCAGCCCGTGCAAGGGAGATTTCTTCCTCCCCGTATCTCTTAAGCGCGAGGTCTATCTTTTCCTGCCTGACAGCCTTAGAGAGTAGTCTTCTCACTACAGCGGACTTGTCGAGCTTTTCCTCACGGGAGAAGAACTCTATGTCTCTGGCGAGCGAGTCCTCGACCCTGGCGATTATAGGTGTGGTCATGTTCTCATCTGTTTACGATTGATAACAATTGTAAACATAGTATATAAAACTTTCGTTCTAGAGCTTCTTCTCAACAATATCGCCGTCTTCCTCGGAGAATATCTGTGCCTGGAACTTGAGGAGTTCTGCCTCGTCGTGCTGCCAGGCGTCCTTTGTAAGGCCGGCTTTCATGCTGAGGTTCTCGAGAAACTGCTTTGCGTTCCACTTCCACTCTACTGGCACTTGCGGCAACAGCAGCCCTGAAGCCCCCTGTAGGCGGAGGATGAGGCCGTCCTTGCCTATCTCGACCTTATCGGTGTAGCCTTCAGGCTTCTCAACAACGATCTTTTCAGGCACGGTCAATATGGAGATCTCGAAGTGGAGGTCCTCGAACTCGTTCTCCTCCACAGGAGGGAACCTCGGGTCGTCGAAGGCAGCTGCCCTGGCACCCCTTATTATCGCTTCAGTGAGCGGGTATACGGGCTCTGGGAAGCCGATGCAGCCGCGCAGCTGGTCGTGCTCGTGCAACGTCACAAATACTCCCTGTGGGGCGGAATATTTTTGTAGAAGGGCCGGGTCAGGCTTCAGCTCCTCGTCGAAGAGGGCTGTCCTGACAGACTCTTTAGCGAGAGACAGCAGCTTTTTTCCGTCCTCAAGCGATATCATTTGAGCTTCTTGAAAGCAGCCAGGAAATTGTCGTTATCCTTCGACATGCGCTGCAAGGCCTTGTTCAGTGAGCCCATAGGATTAGCGCCGTTGATAAAAAGCGCTGTCTTCTTCAGCAAAGGATGGCCGAAGTCCAGGCCGACCTCTGTGATGCTATTGTCAGAGTTCAGTTCTTTCTGCAGTGCTGTTAGGAATCCTTTGTCGATGTCAGCAAGACCTATCTTAAGCATCTTCGCCTTTTCCTCGATTATCCAGAGTTTCATGAGACCCACCTCTGCCTGGTGAACGGGCTGCTTTTAAATATTTAACTGTTTTAAGGAGAACCTGACCAATATTACCTTAAAGCGGTGGATGCGCCTCTTGTGGTAGTCCTGGGTGGCCTTGATCATCAGCTCGTCCTCGGAGAGGACCTCCACTGGTGAAAGGCCTTGAAGGAATTCGCGGCTCTCAGCCTTGTGGATGCTATAGGCCGCTTTTGAGATCTTCAGGGCCCTCTCCACAAAAGGCCTGTCAGCATGCTTCTTCTGCACGCCGAAAGGAGGATTCATGACGACCGTGTCTACATCGTCGTCGAAGTCATTGATGTCTGAATTGATGATCGTGATGTTGTCCGCCCCAAGATTCAGCGATGACAGGTTTTGCTCTAGAATCGGGAATACCGCCTTGTCCACGTCGACACAGAAGACATGCCTGGCCCCGACGAGGAGCGCACCGCAGGTGAGGATTCCGGTCCCGCAGCCCAAGTCAGCTATGGTCTTGCCTTCGATATCGCCTCGCATCCTGGCTGTCCAGAGCAGCTTGGCAGCTATCTCAGGGTCAGTCGGGTATTGCTCCAGCCTGGCCTTTGGCCTGTCGAACGGCTTGAGCCTTGACAACGCTACAGCGAGCTGTTTCTGGGAGTTCATAAATAGGCTTTATCGTCGGGGTTTTTATAAATTGTGGTATAACTACAGCTTTGTATGGGAGCATAAAATATCTAGGTTGGCATCGCGAAATCTATTTAATAGAGCTCTTCCAGAGTTAAGGCACAGAAGGGGGTGATTAGTATTAAGCTGATAGACAACAGAGTGCTGCAGAGGATGAACTCTGCCATCAAAGACGCATTCACAAGGATCAAGGAAGAGATGGATGGCCACAGGGAGAGCATAAACGGTAATTCTCACGAGCTCAACAACATGCACGACTACCTCTGCGAGATAGACGAGAAGATAGAGAAGCTGAGGTGCAGGATAGACGAGATCCAGATGGCATTGGAGAGCAACAACATAATGCAGACCCGGCCGAAGTTCAACAACAGGGAGAAAGACCTCTTGCTTCTGCTGTATACTAACGAAGAGAAGCACTTCAAGCTGGGGCAGCTGGCTAACAGGCTCTCGACAACGGTGTCGGCGCTGAGGACGTACGTGAAGAACATAAAGGAGAAGGGCATCCCCCTCGTCGAGGAGATCCACGATGACACGACCTATCTCTGGCTGGATCCTGACTTCAGGGAGCGGCAGGCTAAATTCAACATCCTTGGATTGAGCGAGATGGCTGTAACTGTGAACTAACCCTCACTTTTTGCGAATGCAGCATTGTTTTCTCTCTTTTTTCCCTCACTTTTCTGGTGCCTAAATGGATTTCTTGAGGATTCTTGGCTGTTTATACTCACTTCACTTATTATCATGAGGTTGCGGCCTTATTTGCCAGCTGATCCATTCCCCTTGCTGCTCACTGTTTTCTGCCTTTCGCCCTCTTCAGCCTCGGATTTTGGCCTTTTCCTCTAACTTCACCTATGAAATCCAAAAAATCAATCTTTATGTTGGGAATATCCCTTAACTCTCACTTTTTACGAATGCACACCCAAAATAAGGCAGATATATAGGTTTTTTAATTTTTTACAATATTGAAAATAATTATAATGGCATGTGGCTTGATGAATCGGTAAATTCGGGATGATGTCGATAATTGTCGTGATTCTATAAAATACCGAATAGAGTTAAATAAAATGCCGATTATATAATTATGCCATAACTAATTCGTTATTTTATCGACATGATATTTTGCCGAATCTTGTCTGTATAATATCTGAATTTATTCAAATATATTTTCACTTAAATAATTTGATTAATGCCACAAACTTTTAGTTGATAAACTGGCCAAATTAAACAAACATCCCGACAGCTGTCGCCAAAAAGCAAAAATATATATAATCCTCTGCCAACTGATAGGAAATCATGGAAAAAATCGTATTGACCGACGTGGAAGCTGTGCCCGGGGCCAGCTCGGAAGAGCTCGCCAACATAGTGATCCAGCGTATAGGCCTGATGCCGAGGAAGAAGGGCTCTACAGAGAAGATGAACAAGGTCATCATAGAGATGTACGAGCGCGCAAAGGCCGGATACAGGCAGAAGAAGCCCTCAGAAGCCCTTATGACCGTCGAGGAGATGGCTGCTTTTGCAGGCATAACCAGGCAGACCATGTACGAATACCTCAGGCGGTGGCAGAACCTGAACCTGATCTCTAAGGCGAGCTATATAGGCAGGGACGACAAGGTCGTGATCGGCTACAGGCTGAACGGCCACACCCTCGAGAGCGCGTTCGAGAAGGCCAAGGTCAGGATAGCCAACAACATGGATGCGACGCTGAAGATAGTAGCAGAGCTGCAGAAGGTCCTGAAGAACGAGAAGATAAGCCAGAGCCAGAAGAAGAACTAGCGGTTTTCGCTTAAAACTTCTTGTCGAAAACGCGTTTCAAGGCCAAAACTGCATGTTCTGAGTCACCGACGTCGCATAGTACCCCCTGGGAGGCTATTTTTCGAGTATGATACTGCATTGATATCTAGTTTGCAGATTTTTCGGGATAATCCCGAATATCCAGGGTGTGGAAAATCAGGGTTTTCTGGCATAATCCTTTACAGGTCGGGAAAATGCCTTAATCTTAATAGATTATCCCGACAAATCGGTTTGAGGGGGTCGCACTCATGAGGTTACCTTCTTGAGTGAGAATAGGGGGAAAGTCGACGAGTTTGGGTAGTTTAGCCGGGTTTGTAAGGCATAATCCCGACAAGCGGTCTGAGAACCCTTAAAAGGCGGTTTTCAGGGGTGGGTTTTTTAGTTTAATCTTGACTATTATCGACGGGGAACAGTATTGATTTGTATGGATTTGTATTGGTGGATTGACAATAATCAATTAGTGGATGGTGTTCGTCAATATAGTTGATATAGGTAAGCTACAACTGAAGACCTGCTTATGAAGCATATATGCACCTACCGACGGGAATCCAGTGCTTGTCTAGTACTTAAAAGGTAATCAAAACCAAACTCCAGCTAGGGGTGTAGTTTGAGAAACAGCTCGAAAGACCTGAATAATCATGATTTTGTATTAAAATAAGTATTATTAAATAATACTTTTTAATGAATTAAGGTATTAAGCATATTGTTTACCGACGGTAAAAATAACGATTAATATATTTAACTGTTGATTGAATCTTTTATTATATATTTCAGCATACATATTTTATTGGTAATTTAAATATATTATATGTTGATAAAGATGTTTGAAAATAATTATTTCATAATATGCATTTTGTAGTGGATATAAATTTTGATCATAAAAGGGGGGGTTTTATGGTGGAATAGGGTGAAATTATTTATTTCAATATTGAAAATAATTGTTTTGGGTATAGTATCAGTATAATGTGGGATAACCCATACTGTGAATGAGAAGAAAAAGTGAGTGCATCTCCAGTATCAGCTAGGTTAATCAGAGCAAGGCAAAGGTACAATCTACAGCAAAAGGGCCTATCATAGGTAAAATGGGACTTAGGCACCAGGAAATGCGGGGTTTTTGATAAGGGTTTTATCGACGGTGGGAAAGGAATATACTAAGCCTTGGTAAGAATGTTCAATATGGCAGTAAAAGGTGAGTGTTAGCCCACATAGCTCATCTGCTTCTTCTCCATCTCGTCTTGCGCTATCTTGCCCCGGGCCATCATTCCCTTGAGCTTCTCCTCGAACTTGGTAGCGAGCTCCATCAAGGGCTTGGTGTCGACCTTGAGGTCAAGCAGCTTGTCCATGGCCTCTATTATGCCTGCAGCGGCCTTGCTGTCTGGCAGCTCAGAATGCGTCTCGGCGAACAGGGCTGATATAGGCCTTTCGCACTGCAGCAGGATGGTGCCGGCAAGCCCCATTATGATGCCCTCTTCCAATGGCTTTAGGCCAGCAGCCTGTAGCTTCTTAGGGTCATGTGTGGTATAATAATACATGTTATGGGTTTCCTCGGCCTGCGAGCCTATTCCCTCAAGGATGATTACCTGTTTGGCAGTGAGCTTCTTGGCTATCTGCGCTATCTCAGCGCCTATCTTCCACTCCAGGCCCTGCGGCCCTGAGATGGCATGGATTATCAGCAGGTTATACTTCGGGTTGTAGAATATCCCGATAGGGTCTATGACCTTGTGCTTGTGCACAGCAATCACAGCCGGCATCTCCTCAAACCAGATCTTGCCGACATGCTGCACAGCCAGGTGCTCGAGCATGAATTCCGTGCAGATGGTGCCTACGAGGCCGAAGCCTGGGAATCCGACGATTATCGTCGGAGATTTAAGCTGTTTTGTGAGCTTGAGCATTGTTTCACCTCTATATCATCAACATCAGAAACGGTTTTTAAAAAGGTTGTGTTTTTAGGCCGGTGACAATTGATAATTGTTTCATGTCCCCCTTTCGCTATCCACCCAATCCCCCACCCTCCCCAAGGGAGTGTGCCTTTAAGACTAACACGATAAGGCTGATGGTTAGTCTTCATAGAACTCGATGAAAGGGACTTAAGCAGCAGCAACTTCGTGCTCGAGCATGGTGTCCTGGCGCTCGACCTTGCGCAGCATCTTGGCCAGATAGCGCAGGATGTCATCAAGGTGAAGCCTGACCTTCCTCTTGTTGCCAGTGAGGGTCTGGATAGACTGCAGCTCTGCCAAAGATGTCGGGAGCCTATGGAACAGGACCTTGGCCATCTCAGCGATAGAGGCCGTCCTATGGATCTCGTCATGATACAATGCATATAATTGCGCCACGTTCCTCTCGAACGATTGAAAATCCCTTGACCTCTTGATGCTCTTCTCCAAGGGGATCTCAGCCAGCCTGTCATCCTTCACAGCCCGGGCTGCTACCTTTATCCTGCGCGCCACAGCAGGGGTGTCCAGCTTGTTGACAAATTCCCTCAAGTCAACAACCTTGCCGATTGTGCTAGCGTTGCCGAGCTGCCTCCTTGACTTCTCGGTGAACTTGTCCAACTCTTCATTCAACTGTCTCCTGAGCTCCTGCCAATGAGAATCATTCCTCCTGTCCAGCTCTACTGTTATCTTCTTTACCTCAGTGAGCCTCTTCTTGGCCTGCGCCTCGGTCAGCTTTCCCTTCTCGAGCATCCTCCTCGTCTTCTTGCGCTCCCTGTTCACTATGTCAGCAAGGGTGTCCCTCACAAGCTGCCTGCCTGCCTGTTCAGCCCTGGCAATCTTATAGAACAACCTGTCCTCCTGCTTGCTGACCTTGACAGCATCAGAGACAGTAGCCTTGAAGGTCTTCGTGAACCGCTTGGAAGCGGAGTTTATCCTGGGTATGAGCTTCCTTATCTCATCCAAGG
>JAHIVG010000066.1 GCA_018816705.1 Nanobdellota archaeon | reverse complement strand
TCACCTTAAAATACCTGGTTCATCCATTATCGTCGGCTCCTTCCTGAAGATGGGCGAGCCATCAGGGCCACCGCAGCCTTCGTCTACACTGCCATCACAATCGTCATCAATCTGGTTGCCGCAGACCTCTGCTGTGTCTCCCGTAGCGTCGTCGCATTCCTGACTTCCTGCAACGCAGTAATAGCTGCCCTCTTCACACAAGTCAGAGTCTGGGCCGTCGCATGATGTACCGTACCATTCCTCATCAACGCCGTCATCTGTGGCAATGTTGCAGTCATCGTCCAGGCCGTTGCACAGCTCATAATCGTCGCCGCTGCTGTCATCGCACTCCTGGCTCCCGGCATCGCAGAAATAACTGCCTTCCTCGCACAGCCCATAGTCCGGGCCGTCGCAGGGAACGCCATACCAGACCTCATCAAAGCCGTCTATGGTAAGCGGGTTGCAGTCATCATCAGCACCGTTGCAAAGGTCGTAGTCATTGCCAGTAGTGTCAGTGCAGAACTGGCTGCCAGACTGGCACTCATACTGCCCTTCCTCACACATGTCCGTGTCAAGACCATCGCATAAATCGCCGAGCCAAGGCTCGTCTGTCCCATCCTCGGTTAGGATGTTGCAGTCGTCATCGAAACCGTTACATGACTCAAGATTGTTGCCCGTAGTATCGCTGCACTCCTGGCTGCCAGCATCGCAGTAATACGCGCCCTCATCACAGAAGTCGGTATCAGAACCATCACAGGGGTCATCATACCAGACCTCGTCGAAACCGTCCGGGGTCATGGTGTTGCAGTCTTCATCGAATCCGTTGCACATATCAAGGGTGCTGCCGGTATTGTCAGTGCAGTACTGCGCTGCTGAGACGCATTCATAGCGGCCCTCAAGGCACAGGTCTGTATCGCTGCCATCGCATGACACATAATACCATGCCTCGCCGCTACCATCTTCAGTTCCCGCATTGCAGTCGTTGTCCAGGCCGTCGCATAATTCAGGATGCCCTGGATTTATGTTCTCATCCGTATCATCGCAGTCGATGCCCACATAGGTGCAGTCATATGCGCAGAACTGGCCATATCCGTCTTCATCGTTGTCTACGCAGTGGGGGCCTGTGGGATAATTGTCGACTCCGCTTCCGGGGCCTGTGACATAATATTGCGTGGGGCAGCCGGCATTGGCCGCAAGGTCGCTCCAGTAGTTGCCCAGGGAGGTGTGGTCCCAATAGTTCATGCCCGCATTCTCATAGGCATTCAGGTTTGTGTTGTTGATGAACTCGTTGGTCCACAACCGATTGTTGTTTGAATCATACATGAATGCACCGTAATAATTGCTATCCATGACATTATTGTATAGGTCGTTGGAATTCGAGCTGGAGAATCTGAATCCCGCCACATCATTGCCTTCCAGATGATTGCCGTCGAAGTCATTGTTGGTGGAACTGCTGACGCTGATGCCGTACGAGCCGCTGTCATAAACCTGATTGCTGATGACATCACCGTATGATGAGCTCGAAAGGAATATCCCGATGAGGTCATTGCTGTCAAGCACATTGCCCTCCAGGTGCACCCCGTCAGTGCCAGATGCATAGATGCCGTAATCATAGTCATCGATGTTGCAGTTCTGGATGGTGGCATAATCGTGATTATTGGTGCTAATGCCTGCACCTGTATCATCTCCTGTCAATGTCGAGTCAGCGCAGTCAAGTGTCACTGAGTCAGCGCCGAAGCGGATGACTCCTGTTAAGCCAGCATCAGGGATGCTGTAAGTGCCGTAGCAGAGAGTCGTGTCCTGGACGATGCTTAAGTCCTGCTCAATGTTCCTGCATCCGTCGCACTCCCAGTCGCAATTGGAGGTTGTCTGGCCGTCGTCAGACCATCCTGAGGCGAGGGTGCAGATATTGTTGTTGCCAGAACTCCCTGTGCCTCCTGAGATATCATTGTTTGCATTGCCACAGAAGGTGTTGTTAACTATCAGGTTATTGACCCCTCCTGCAAAGATCATGCCATAATTATTGTCATGGCCATCACAATTCTGCACTGTGTTCTGATATGAGTCAAATATCCGGATGCCATAGTTATAATTTTCCACTTCGCAGTTCTCTATCGTGCTGTCATTCGCCCTGAAGAAGTACAGGCCGATTCCAGTCCCATTACCAATCAAGTTAGCGCCGTTGCAATCAAGTTTGACATCATTGGCCCCCATAAAGATGACTCCGTTGATTCCAGTGTCAGGTATGTTATATGTGCCTGGGCATAAAGTCGTGTCTTCAGTGAGCATCAGATCGTTCTCCGGTTTCCTGCAGCCTGAGCACTGAAAGTCGCAACCAGCTGCTTGGCCGTCGTCATGGTACTGGTAGCTCAAGTCGCAGGAATTCTCGTCTGCCGTGTACGTGCCGCTGCCCACATAGAAGTCATAGGCGCTCCCACCGCATACTGTGTTGCCATCGAAGTTAGTGCCGAAGGATGTCGAATGGTAGATGCCGTCGCTGGGGTCAGGGTGATTAATGATGTTATCGATGAAATCATTGTTATCTGAGGACAGTATGTAGACGTTCCAGCTCGTGCTGGTGCTTCCGTCCATGTAGTTGCCGATGATGTCGTTATAGTCGGAATTGTAGATGTAGAGACCATAGTCTGAATGGTCTGTGATGTCATTCCCTTCTATCCGGTTGTACAGGGCTGATACGAGGTTGATGCTGTCATCAGCGCTCTCCCTGACATCGTTATCAGTGATGTTGTTCAAATGCGAGTTGAACACCCTTATGCCGAACTGGTTCTGGTAGAAGTCAGTCGTCGTTAGGTTGTTGCTGTCCGAATAATACAGGTAGACTCCTGAGTTGGAGTTCTCTACCATATCCGATAATGAGATGGTGTTGTAATCTGAGTAGTACAGGTAGATACCGTACTGGTTCGAATACATGTAGTTGTCGATCAGGTCATTGTCATTCGAGTCCTGCAGGTATATGCCCCGCTGGTTGGACTCTGCCCAGTTGTCCTCAAGATGGTTTCCTGTGGAACTGGCTATGTGAAAGCCGTAGTTGGAGTTCATGATGGCGTCGTTGTCTATCACCGTCGTGTGATCCGAATCCAGGCCGAGGCCGCTCCATGAGTTAGACCTGAGCATGTTCCGCCTGACATCACAATAATCCGAACCGACTATCTGCAGGCCGTGCCAGGAGTTGTCCTCTATGTCGTTGTCATAGATGTCATTGTATTTGGCATTGTTATAGATATAGACTCCGTTGTAGCCGTTCAGCTCCACGTCGTTGTATTGCAGCAGGTTTGACCATGCATCATTAAGGTAGATGCCGTAGGCGTCATTCGACAGCACATGGTTGTTTATGATGTCATTTTGGTCCGCGACGCTGTAGAGGTAGATACCTGTGTCGAAGTCGCGGATGGTGCAGTTGACGATGCTGCCTGAATTGGCAGAGCTCTTGATGCCCCAGCTGGTATCCGAACCTTGTATCGTGTAGCCGCTGCAGTCCAGGTCGACATAGGATGCACCGATCTCCAGGCCGATGCCTAAGCAGTCGAGGTCCTCGACCAGGGTGGTGTCCTCATAGAGGATGTCGCCGCACTGCACGTTGCCGTAAGGCAGGACCAATGTGAAGTCCTGCGGAGCCTGAACAACATTCCATCCCCAAACTCTCGCGCGGTATTTTCCAGGAATAGGAGTAGGTATCTCGACCTGCTCGAGGTTGTCGCGTCCGTTAAATCCGGTTCCTGCAACGTTTGCGGGGATTGCTGGATTAAGCGTATAGGCATAATTTGCCACATTATTGGGATCATATACAAGGAGGTCGAGGTCATTTACCAAATTCGGATTGCTTAGGTATCCTGCATACGGATCATCCCACGCCAGCGTCACCTTGATTGAAGTCACTCCAGGCGGAACGTAGAATGAATAATAATAATTGTCATCATCATAGATGTAATCTGTGATTACCCTCTGTGGGCCGTTCTCGTGAGCAGTGATCAGGTCAACTGCTTCTGAGATGTTGACATGGCCGAAACCGAACTGGTAGTCCGGACCAGCGTTGCCGAGGTCAGTTGCGGTCTGTGCAAGTATCGCCTTTATCGTGGCTCCGACAGGCAGGTAATTCGGGTTGCCATTCTCATTGCGCCAGTGCTCAATCATCAGAGCCACACCACCTGCAACTGCAGGTGTCGCCATGGAGCAGCCGCACATAGAATCATAAGTATCCACAGGAACTGTGGAGGTTATTCCTAAGTCTCCGGTCGACTGGCAGCCAGGGCCCACAACATCAGGACGGAGCCTGCCGTCATCTGTCGGTCCCCATGAGCTGAAGGTGGTCATAGAATTATCATTTGTATTCAATGCACCCACTGAGATAGCATTCTTGGCGACCGCAGGCTGCGGGATGGTGCCGTACTGCCCGCATGGAGCGCCATTCCCCCTTTCGTTGCCGTTGCACTGCAGGGGGATGACCCTATGGGACTGGATGCCGCCAGATATGATCCAATCGAAATACTGTGTGGAGAGCTCATAGTCGCCTTCCCAGGCGCAGGGATAGCCGTTCCTGTATATGTTTGATATTATTGACATTGTAGAAAGGTCCATGCCGTTGGTAATAGCGGCGTTAAAATCAGTATACATCCCATCAGTGGAATTGTAGAAGCAATACGTGCCGCATTCAAACTCCCTTGAGTAGACATTTGCGTTGGTGGCCATGCCTCTCCAGATAGAGCCTGCGCTCAATGTCCCATCACCGCAGCAGGTTCCAGCGCAGTGTGTTGCGTGATCAGCGATACCGGTGGCTTCTCCTTCGGTGACCCTTGTGCCGAAATCATTATGGGTACTGTCGACGATGCCGCCGTCATAGACGAAGACCGTTACGCCTGTACCGTCAAGGTTGTGGGGAGCGACCTGCAGTTCATTGACATTGAGCCTCATCCTCGCGCCGTCGTTGCCCTCGCTCATGGGCATGGCTTCCTGCACAGCCTGCAATTCATCGTATCCTGCAAGAGCATAAGCCTGCTCTTTGGTGAGCCAGACTGAGTAGATGTTCAGGGCTCCTGTATAGTCGATGAGCTCTCCGCCCACCTCACTGATAAGGGTCTCAGCCCTTTGCCTTGAGACATCCTGGTGGAACTGGGTCCACATATACCTGGAGCCGTCCTCGCGCAATGCATAATCGAGCCATTCATCCTCCTGGATGTGGGAGCTTATCTTGTCAGTCGGAAGTATCGGGACTATCGCCCTGACATCAGGCAATGAATCAAGGTCTTGGGTCTCTATATGGGCTACGTAAGCATAATTGGGGATGTAATCCTGCAAAGTGATGCCCATGGCTTTCAGGGCTTCTCTCTCCTCCTGGGTCGGTATGTCATAGAACTGCATTATGACATGCCCTTGGCCTCTTGCCTGGGGCGATACAATCTCTTCAGGCGTGAAGGTCCGGCTCTTCAGCAATATCTCATAACCTGGCTTCTGCCTAAGATAATCATCCTTCTCCAGCTCCGCCCGTTCATCATCAGACAGGATGCTCATAAGGCCTTCCGGCCTCGACCGATCATCAGGCTTTTCGAAAATATCCTCCTGGACAAGGAGCTCTCTCCGGGCCTGTTCATCTGATAAGCCTTCTTTAGGCTCGAGATTCTCGATGGCAGGCGCTGGCAGCACGAAGCCCGGTATCAGCAGGCACATCATTATCAGTGTATAAATCGTCTTTCTCATATTATCACCTTCTGGTTTGTATGACTATCAGGGGCTATAGAAATCCATTGTGGATTAGAGTTTGTTATGTTCATTCCCCCTCTTAATTCATAGTATATACTCATGTCGATTATATGTGTTTCGGTGAAAAAAGATAAAATTTGTCCCGATTTTGGGACGAATCACCTTGTCAAGACCATCTTGCGGTTTAGGACCACGTCACCGGCCTTGAACCTACAATAGTATACCCCAGGTGATACGGGTTTTCCGTCAGATCCAGCCCCATCCCATCCTGTACTAAAGGTTCCCCCGCCATAATGAGTCCTGTCCACCAAAGTGCTGACCAGCCTTCCTTGGGTGTCATATATCCCGATGTTCACTGGCACGGCCTGCAATTCTATTGACTCAGGGATATCGTACCTTATCTGCGTCTGGTGAGGGAATGGATTCGGGTGGTTGGACAAGAGGATTCCTTGTTGGTCGCCAACAACAACATCGTCCACGCTCTGGCTCGGCAACCACTTGCCCAAGGATTCCGCAAAGGCCTGGCGAAGGTGAAGAGTGTCAACGATCGACGCAGGCATCCATATCCAATGCGCCCAGCCTTCCTCGCCAAGCTGTATCTTATTGGCTGTTTCACCATCAGGCGGATTGTTATAATCCGCACCGAGGAACGGTATCTCCAACTGCGTTGCCATAAAGTTATCAGTGTAGACATCAAAAGTCAAAGAGTCGTCCGGTGTCGGATATCCACGATGCATAAACAGCATCTGCGCGCCTCCAGGACCAAGCACGTCAATCGCCTCATTATACATCGCCTGCCTTGCCTGCTCTCTTGGAAGCTGAGCACGTGCCTCATGCAGAGGGGTTGCCCCCAGTATGCCTGTCAAGAGTACTGCTGCGCCTTTTTCAGCAGGGTTCATCTTAGGCGCCCCCCATGTCAAAGGTGACGGACTTCCTTCCAGTATCTGCAGGTTCGTCTACTACGACTTCTTCGACATGTTCGATGCTGTCATCTGCCAACGCAGCACCTCCCACGATGACCTCGGCTGTGGCGTCGTTGTTCAGGTAGTCTGTCTCGAAGATCCTGTTCTCAGGGTCGACCTTCGCGACTGCTGTATAGGTACCTGAAGCGGTATATACTACCTGGCCTGTCACCACTATCATCTGACCTGGCCCGAGGCTTATCGGGACAGTATTGAAGATGTCAAGGTATGAATTTTGGCCGCTCTCGATCTTCCAGAACACGTTGTCGATGGGCTCGTCTGCATGGTTTGTCATGTAGAACCTGAAAACTGTCGGCTCTCCAGTAGAAGGCTCTTCAGGATACATCACCGTGAAGCCTGTGATCTCCAGGTCATTGGTCTGCTGGGCAGCGTAGCACGGGTTGGTGCAGCCAGTGTCTCCTGTATCATCCCAGCCGTCTGCGGCAAAGCAGGTGTTGTCATCGCCTATGTTGCTCATGCTGTTGTGGACATAGAAGTCGAAGTCATCTGCGTCGCATACCCGGTTCGTGTTGATGTCCTGGTTCTCGGAGAAGGACAGGTAGATGCCATAGCGGTTGCCCTCTATGGTGTTGCCGTCTACCTGGTTCTGCTCTGATTCATGCATGTATACGCCCGCCCCTGTGCCAGGCACAGAGTTGGTGATAGTGTTCTGCAGTATCTGGTTGTCGTTGGCGTCCCATGACAGCAGTATGCCGTGGCTGTTGCAGTCCGTATAATAATTGTCCTGGACCAGGTTGTTGTTGCTGGACCATTCCATATTGAGGCCTACGTTGTTGCCTGCGGCGTCGTTCGAGGATATCTCGTTGTCGCTGGACCACATCAATGACATGCCCACTACGTTGCCGTCCATGGTATTATCGACCAGAGTGTTATGGTTGCTGTACCATTCTAGCGTGATGCCGTGGGCGTCGTTGTTGTTGGCCGTGTTCTGCTCGACCGTGTTGTACTCTGACCAGTCCATGAACATACCGATGACAGAGCCAGAAGCCTCGTTGTCAAAGATATAGTTACGGTGGGAATGAGACACCTTGATGCTGATGTTGCCGTTGTCGTTCACCGTGTTGCCTGTGATGCGGTTGTCGTTGCTATCATGCACAGCAGCAATGCCGATTATTCCATTGTTGCTCGCTAGGTTGTCGGTTACATTGTTCCACGGCGACCAGTCCAAGTAGATGCCAATGCCGTTGTTACCTGCCTCGTTGTGGTACAAGTAATTGCTGTCAGAGCTGTAAAGGTTCATGCCGTACTCGCCGTTGTCGTTCATGAAGTTACCTATAATCGAATTTAGGTTCGAGTCAGAAAGCTCCATACCGAGATTAGTACCCGAGCTTAGTTGATTGTTGTGCAGATAGTTATTATCTGATTGTAACAGCTTCATGTTGTAGTCATTGCCATCCATGATGTTGTTATTTATTTGGTTGGTGTCAGACCACCTCAATGAGATGCCGACGCCGCTGTTTGTGCCCCTGTTATAGGCCACTATGTTTTCTAAGGAGCTAGACAGTTCAATGCCTATGTCACCGCTATACCTAACATCATTGCTGACAAGCTCATTACTGTATGACTCAAAGAGGTTGATGCCATAGTTGACCGCGTTTTGGATAGTATTTGAATACATACGGTTGTCATCTGCCCTCTCCAGATAGATACCTGTGCTCTGTGAGTTGTCAAAGTTGTTGCTCGAGATCTCGTTGTTGCTCACCCTGAACAGATAGCCGCCGTAGTCGATGCTATCAGTCACGATGTTGTTGGATGCGTTGTTGTAGTTGCTCGACCACATCAGCCTGATGCCGAAGTTGTTGCGGAGCACGTCGTTCACATATATCCTGTTCAGCATGCTCGAGGACGTCAAGGATATGCCGTATGCGTTGTCGTTGACGTCGTTGACATACATCTGGTTGTAGCTGGAGCCTGTCAGGCTTATGCCGGCGCTGTTGTGGTTTGCGAAGTTGTCGTATATCTCACAGTAGTCGGAGCTGTATAGGGTGATTGCCGCGTCGTTATAGGTCGCTGTATTGTCATTGACCTGGCAGCTGTCAGAGCTCGACAGCGATATGCCGCCCCCGTTGTTGAACACCGTGTTCGTGTACACGTCCGAGCTTCCGCTGAACTGCAATGACACACCGTTGTCGTTGTTGTTGCTGATGGTGTTGTCATGTATGCCTGCGTTTCCGGAATACCAGAGCACCATGCCGTTCTTGTTGGTCTGGACATCGTTCTGGCTTATCTCTGCTCCGGGAGAGTTCGACAGGTAGAGCCCTGTCGAGTCCCACTCTCCTGATGTTGAATATATGTCGTTATTCCTTACAAAGCCGGCTGTGGTATAATAGAAGTGGACTCCATACCAGGTGTTAAACTGCACTTCATTCGTATCTATCAGCACATCATCTGAAGAAGAAACGTAGATGCCCCGCCAGTTGTTGTTGGCATTGCTGTTTGATACCGTGACCTCGTCAGAGCTTGAGACGACGATTCCGGTATCGCCGTTGAAACTGGCGACATTGTTGTCCACGAATGTGGAGCCGCTGCTTGAAAGGACAATGCCGTCATCGCCGCTGGAAGTAACGGTGTTGTCAGTGACCCATGAGTTTGGGCTGGAAGACAGGGTTATGCCGTCATCACCAGCGGACTGGACTGTATTCTCGTCAACAGTTACAGCAGGGGTGTTCGATATCTCAATTCCGACATCACCCACAGAAGAGACCTGGTTTAGGATGATAGCTATATTACTGGAGTCCTGGACCTCAATGCCTGAGTCTGAGCCTCCAGAGATTGTGTTGCCCCGTATCTGGGTGTTGTCAGAGCCCCAGACCAGGACGCTGTCCCAGTCATTGCCTGTGAAGGTGTTGCCCGTGATGACTGCGTTATCTGCGTTATAGATGAATACACCTACAAAATGGTTGTCGTCTATCCAGTTGTTCTCTAAGACGACATTGTCAGCCTCGATCCACATCCCTGCCTCATTATAATTCGGCAGGTTCCATGCCCAGCCGAAGTCGTGCATCTCTGAGTCGCGCATCTCGAAGGTCGAGCCTGCCAATGCACGGAAGAAGCCATAAGCCGAGGCATTGTCGCCATTCATCAGCCGCGAAGGTTGGCTGTTGCGTTCGTTGATATAGAAGGCCCCTCCATTTTGAACTGTTATGCCATATTCACCCATCTCGTTGACGTTCATTCTCAGGTCAACGTTGTTCAATGTCAAGCTGCCGAATATGTTGAGGTCACCGTTCATCGTGATGGTGGTGTCGTTGCATACTATCACATGAGTGATGTTCCAGTCACCGACAAGATTAGGGGTGAAATGCTGGTCGTCAGTTGCGTCATAGCATACGTCTGTCGATCTGGGAGTGTCATAGTAGACATCAAATCCCGAGGTCCCATAATTTCTTGCATCTGTCCAGGCTATGCCTGCCTCAGAACTCAACGGAGCTGTTGGATCAACATGGACAGTCGCCTTGGGAAAAGCTGTCGTCAAATCACTGACAGACCGGCCTGACCATGACCATGGTGAGAGATAATTGGCAGACATGTAATCAATATTATAATCATGCCACATCGCTGCGTGGATGGTGCCCCGGGTATAGCTTGTCTCCAGGTCTGGGTACATCTCATCGCCTGTTGTGCATAGGATGCATCCGGTGAACCAGCTAACCGCGCCATTAGGTGTACGGGCATATCTGACATCATTATCAACGCCGTCATAGCGAGTGTGGCCGACAACTGCGGTGTCATTACCCGCATAATTCTTTACCGCACCGATGCGGGGGGCGAAATCATCTTCATTGTTATAGCTCACTGTCGCTGGGCTGCTCCAAGTGCTGCCGAAATTCTCACTGTTCATTACGTGGATGTTTCGATTGGTGTTAGTACATGCAGATTCGTAATTATCATAAGCAACCCAAAGCCTGCCACCCCAGTCGATGTCTGGATAGGCGTTAATAGCATTATAGTACTGGTCAGGGTAACCGCAATAGCCGCCGATGTAAACAGGAACTGTCCAATTGTCGCCGTAATCAAATGACCGGCTGAACTGGATGACCCAATTGTCAACACCCTTTGAATTCCATATGAGATACGGATACCAGCCATAATATCTCACACCATCTGTGACCATTCTCGGGTTGGAGACTCCCAGCGAATTATATCCGAGTGCCTGGAAATTCCAATCTAGGGTATTATCAAGATTTACCCTGAACATCCCTATATAATTATTACCATATTCTATTGTGACGAAGAGCCAGTTCTCGGCCCCCTCACCGACAGCAATAGATGGTTCTACAACGTCCAGACCACCAGACATCCAATACCAGGCATACCATGTCTGGCCGCCATCAGTAGACTTGTAGATCCGCATGCCGTAATTGCCTGAGTCTGAGTATTCAACGGCTGTATACATATCACCGTTCACTGTTGAGGCCATCGAGGGATTTATCTCGCTATAATTGGTTATTGCCAGAGGGACATCATCTTCGACCCATCTCTGCCCGTCTTCACCCTCTAATAATTCGACGAGCCCTGCCTCAACCTCTAGATGTGCATCAGATATGTATTCTATCGGCTGCCCTCTTGATTCTGCGAGCTTCTCTATTATTGCTTGTGCAGCTACCATATCGCCCTGCTTCTTGGCTGAGTGGATCTTCATCCGCATGAGCGCATCTTCCGGGCTAATCTCCTCAGCCTCGTACTCGACGTCCAAAGCTTGCTCTTTAATATTCTTATCGATAGATTCTACTCGCTCAATATCGATCGAACCTGCCCTGGTTTCAACCTCCTGCAACAAGGATTCCATGTCAAGAGAAAGGACTGCTGGTGCCATTAAAGCACAGACTATCATCAGAATTATCATTTGTCTCATAAAGAGTCACCCCGCATTTTATCCGACCGGGTAAGCAGTGGTGGTTTATAAAATTTTTGATAGCATGTTACCCATTTCCGTTAAACCGAATCGGAAATATTAATAATGCGCAACAATTACCCCCTGGCATGAAGTTTGATGACAGGATCCATTGGGACCGCGGCATGATGCTCAACTGCTTCTACCTGATAGACGGCTGGCTGGTCGATACAGGAGCCCTGCCGAGGGATATGGGAAAGATAATGCGGCTGATGAAGGAAGCAGAGATCGACAAGCTTGAGGGCATTGTGCTGACACATAGTCATCCCGACCATGCTGCCAACGCCAGGATGATATCTGCGACCGAAGGCGTCAGGATCTATGGACACAAGTTCGACTTCATCGAGGAGAGGCACTGGTACTGTGTGAATCTAGCTGAATATGCCGAATTCCATCCGCTGGAGAACTACAAGCATGTGGACTGCGATTATAGGTTCCCTATCTTAGGAGGAGCAAAGGTGCTGCACGTTCCTGGCCATACGCGCGGCTCGATTGCCATTGAATTCGAAGACGATGGCATCATGATAACCGGCGATGCTCTCCAGGTGAAGAACGGCAGGCTGGTCAAGCCGCCAAGCCTTCTAAACGAGAGGGATGACAGCGCCGAGAAGTCATTCAACAGGCTGGCCAGGATAATACAGGAAAAAGGGTATGACACCGTGCTACCGGGGCATAGGAAACCTGTGCACACCTATGAGCTATCTTAATGAATAGCCAAGAATTCGTCATGGCCTGAAGCGTAGCGGAGGGTTTGACGATGAATTGGCGAAAAGTCCATAAACTCTTTCTTGAGAAAGATAATTGAAACTGACCTAAATCATTTTGACAGGCTCTGGACACTTTTCGTAAAGCGTTGAGCCTTTGAGGCAACCTGCCGAGCAGACATGATCAGTTTCAATTATTATTATTCTTTGTAGCTTTTGCTATAATAAACTTTCGAGGTGATTCTTATGAAAATTGATACTCGTAATAATTGGATGACTTTTCAGTTTGTTACAAAATGTCGTTTTAAATGTTTTAGAAGGCAAAGTGTGATTGATTCCTGCGTAGCAGGAATCAAGGAGGTCGAACGCTTTGGGTTTGAGTTTGGGGAAATGAATTTTCCTTTAAATCATGTGCATTTGTCTGTTAATGTGCCTAAGAAGTATTCTGTTGGTGTGGTGATAACCATGTTGAAGAGTCGTTCAGCTAAGCGGATTTTTGCTGAACATCCTGGCTTTAGGAAGCGTTATCCGAGAGGTAGTTTTTGGTCTCAGTATGAGCATCATCAGTCAACAGGGCATAAGGATAAGGAAGCAGCGGATGCATACATCAGAGGCCAGTTGAGGCATCATGATGTGGAAATAATTGATGATACTCAGCAAAGGCTGACTGCTTTTACCGCCGAGCGGGGATACGGCAATTTCCGTAGGAGTTGACGAGGGAGCGAGGCGGGAAGGGGATTATAAGGGGTGTCCCCTTATTTCATTTCCCTTTTCATGAATTCCTTCTTCAATCCTGACCAGGTCTTCTGCTCTGTACCGGTCTCTATGGGGCCGCCGGTCTTCAGAAAGGAATCGACATCAGCGACCTCAAGGCCGGTATAGTCATCAACGAAGATGAACTGGACAAGGCCGGGGTCGGGAAGATTATTCCTTGATGCCTCATATGCATCCTTTGTCAATGTGTCCAGATTCATGAATATCAAGGCCAACGGATACTTCGGCCCCATGTGGAAGTTGTTGACCATGCTCACAGCCATGCCATGATAGACATTCTCCTCAGTGATGCCGTCCAGCCTTATCTCGAGGCTTGGCTCGTTCATGTCCACGACCCAACCTAGTTCCGTCAGACCATCCCTGAGGTCCTGGTAAAGGTCGAGGAGTGGGTGCGGAGGATCTGAGGCTGATTCCGCTTTCTGCTTGAGATATCCAAATCCAACCCTATCGACAAGCTCTGCTGGAAGAGCCTCCTGCTGCACCTGCTGGTACACCGGCTGTTCAAGCTTCCCCTCGGCCGGAGCCATGGAGAGGAATGCCCCTATCAAATAGTTCACTATCGTCATTTGCATCACCCTAGCATGAAAGTCCTCCTCTTGATGATCAGCGGCGAGCCGCCCGGTGCTGGAGGCATATTGAATTTTTCCAAAGGACCGCTGACCAGGACATTTACAGATCCCTCATTGTTCTCCTCGTCAGTCTCAGCATACCGATCGTCATAGTCGATAATGTATGTCGGATGGTGAGTGCCCCCCACATCATAGCTCCAGTATGCGATGCCGAAGTATGTGTTGCCGGCAGGCACGGATATCGGGTCATCGTTGATTATCTCCTGGCCGCTGTCTATATCAATCCTAAAAAACAGGTCATCCGCATCCATGTTGCCGTTGTTCATGATCTTGTAATAGAACATTATGGTATCGTTCACGTTCGGCGCAGGCGGGAATACCTTGGTGAAGTTGATGAGCTCGAGGTCTATCCAGTCCGGACTGACCGTAACTGTGAAATCCTGAGTGTCCTCCAAGGAGCCGTCTGAAACCATCACTGAAACGTCATTCGCGCCGACATCGCCGATGTCAGGCAGCCATGTAATCAGGCCGGTAGTATCATTTATCACCATGCCACCAGGGAATCCAGTGAGGGAATAGCTCAGTTCATCCATATCTGGGTCATAGGCCTCGACATCGTATTCATAGAGCACAGCTATGGATGCGTCTTCAATCGGATCTGAGGTTATGACCGGCGGATTGTTCTGCCCAGCGCCCTGCGGATGGTAATCGATGCCGTCGCCATGCCCGGTTATGATGTAAGTGTCAGGATATCCTGCATTATCGGCGAGGTCTGACCAGAAGTTGCCCTCATCGGAGAGGTTCCACATGTTGCCGTCAGCGGCAAAGTCCTCATAGGCATTATAAGTGTTGTCAAAGGTATTATACGAGAAGATGTTCTTCGTGACTCCCGGATCAAGATATGCGCCTCTCAGGTTGCTGAGCATCCTGTTCGCGACAAATGAGTTGCCTGAGCTCGATGAGGAAAGCCGCACACCAGCCATGGCGTTGCCCGTCAGGTTGTTGCCTGTGAAGCTGTTGTTCATGGAATACTCTACATATATTCCGTTGATCGAATTGCCCGAGACCGCGTTGTCAGCCAAGAAGTTATTGCTGCTCCACTGAAGGAGGTCTATTCCGTTCGCACCGTTTCCGGATATGACATTGCCGGTCAGCGTGTTAAGGCCGCTGTGGTCCCTGAGCCTTATGCCTGCCTCAAGGTTGCTTGATACAAAGTTGCCTGTGATAGTGCTCCCCTTACTCGAGTCCATGTATATCCCGTGCCAGAAGCCCAGGATGTAGCAGCCAGTTATAGTGATGCCATCGGCGCCCTCTACCAGTATGCCCTTGTCATCACCGACGCTGTCTCCTGAGATGGAATGTCCATGGCAGTCTATTGTTATGTTGTCGGTCTCGATTAGCAGTCCGTCCCCGCTGCAGGTCAGGTCATGCTGAAGCATTGTGTCCTCAGCCAGCTCATCCCCGCATTCTATAATGCTGATCTCCTCCCATATCGGGTGGTGGTCGATGCCATCCCCTTCTCCAGGCACTTCGTAATATGTGGGGAAGCCCTGATTCGAAGGGTAATCATCCCAGTAGTTTCCGGCATCTGTCAGGTTCCAGTGGTTGCTGAAGCCGGTCTCGTAGGCATTGAAGGCGTTGTTCGACATGTTGTTAT
This sequence comes from Nanobdellota archaeon, assembly GCA_018816705.1. Lineage (GTDB taxonomy): Archaea > Nanobdellota > Nanobdellia > Woesearchaeales > JAHIVG01 > JAHIVG01. The sequence continues at coordinate 7,918 of JAHIVG010000066.1, read as the reverse complement.
AATAATATATGTTGTCCGTTCCGGCCAGGTCGTATATGCCGAACTCATTGAAAGAGAGATGGTTGTTGCTGAACAAGCTGTGCTCCACGGAGTCCACGTCCAGGCCGAACTCGAAGCCGGATATGACACAATTGGTTATCTCTACATTGTCAGCGCCGTCAATGAATACGCCTTTGCCCGTCCCGTTGCCTGTTATCGAATGTCCTGCACAGTCGAATGATACGTTATCCGTGCTTATGGTCAGGGCAGTGCCCTGGCAGGTTATGTCATGGTTCAGTGTCAGGGATTGTCCTATCTCGTCTCCGCACCAGAGGTTGTCTGCAATGAAGAAGACCACATGCCTATTGTTTGTCACGATCCCGTCATATGCAGAAAGCTCGACATGATGCTCTCCTGCGTCTTCATAGCCGGTCTGCCACCTGTATGTATTGCCGTCCTGGATGAAGTTGGAGTCATTTATTGTCAGGGTAAGGGGGTCTTCGTCATAATCAACCACTGACACCTCTAACACGGCCAGGTCAGACTCTTCCAGGCTGTCGTTGATGGATGCATAGATTATGGGTACGTTGTTCGTGTTCAGCAGGTAGCTGATGACCTGCCTCTCACTGAGGTAGTCCATCTCCAAGGTCAATGTATAAGACTGGTCCTCCCTTGTCAGGCCGGTGAAAGAGAGCTGATGGTTGTTGTCGCCCTGGCTGATTGTCTTGGCGAACTGGCCCTGGTCATGGATATCATGGTCCTGTCCAAGGTAATAATCCACGTCAAGCTGGAAACTGTCTGGCAGGTATGACCTGAAGTTGATATCAATATCTGGGCTCGATGGTACTGTCACTGGGATGTCAGCCAAAGGCTCTAGGACCGTTATGAAGATGGTGAACGGATAGTAGCTGACCGTCGTGTCATCCACCAACAGCTCCAGGCTGTATTCCTGCACGCCTTCCCTCGGCGGAGCATAGAACTGGGCGGTGTGCTCGGTCTCATCGGTCATTATCTCCTTCTCCCAGAGCTTATTGTTCTCAAGGTCGAAAACGGCCAGGGAGGCGTTCTTGGGGGTGATGGTCAATGATAATAGCTCGATCCCTATATCTATCAGCTCATTGACATATTTAGAAGGCGGATAGTCCACATCTGATATCATGGCTGGGCTCAGCGGGATGTAGTCTACCGAATAGTTGAACTGCCTGAACAGCCTGAATTCGCCAGCTGTGCAATTGATGAGCTCTACAGGGTATATCCATGCGATAAGGTCATGGCTGGTATCAGTATATGCATGCTCGAACGATATCTCATAGCTGGCGTTGTCCTCATAACACACCCTGTCGACGAAACCATCCATATATGATGGCAGGTCCTCAACAGTGATGTCGACCGGGTCACCTACATAATCGACATTGAAATCTGTTATTGCCGTCGTAAGCGGGAAGGAAGTGGTCCTGACTGCCACCGGTAGGACAAGCTCGCCGTGCTCAATATTCAGATATGCTGGGGAGGCGTTTATCACCGAATAATTCCCGACCTCAACGATGGAATGGTCAGGTATCCCGAAAACCACATGCTTCCTGAACTTGGACTGGTTGCCGACCATCTCGACGAATTCTATGCCTGGCGCCAGGTTCTCAAGATTATTCTTGCAGTAATCCTCGATGCTGCTGAAATCGTGCCAGTCCATCATGATCTCCTGCCGAGGATTGCCATAAAGGGCATATGACATCAGGACGAGGCTTATGAAATTGTCCTGCCCTGCCCTCGAGCCGCCTGTATAATGGAAGTTCCTCGCGTCCATGAATGCCTGGCCGATGGACTTGCCGTCAGCGATCCTGCAGAGGAAAGACTTGGTGAACTGTGAAGAGCTGAAAGACATCGGCGCGATTATCGTCGAATCTCTCACCAGGCGGGATACGTAGGTATCGAAATTTGGCAAGTAAGCACCCCCATAAGGCGCATCGAAGAGGAACAGCGGATTCGTCTCCTCAAAGGTCTCCTGCCACTGCCTGACGTCATTCGGCGTCAACACATCGTCATCTTCTGTGGAATACGCCTCAAGAGGATTTACTTCACCCTCGCTCTCCAGTATGAAGAGCTCGTTATCAATGAAATCATCTACTGAGGAATGCACGTCGTCGAATTCGTAGGAAGCGAACCAGTCAAAGCCTTGCATGTTCCCCTCTACGTCGTTGCCGAACTGCTCTTCCAGTATGTCATCCTTCTTATTGTTCCAGTTGTCATGGGAATAATAGGTCGCATGGCTCAGGTCCAGGGTGTCGCGCTGCATCTGGCGGATCATCTCAGTAGGTGATTCCCCGACAATCCTCGAGACCGAACAGGTCTCCTTCGAGAGCTCAAGGGCTACCGCCGGAGCAACAGCTATCAACAGCATGCACAGTCCGACCAGCAGCTTATTTATCATCTTTCAATGCAAAGGGGTATGGCTCATGTTTGTATCCGGAATCCTCTCTGATCTCCTTGACAGGATAATTCTCCCTCATGTACCTTGCAAATCCTTGCAATAACTCCTTCACCCCCTCCCTTTCTAGCATAAAAAACTCAAACATGAGGACAATCTTCATAAACTTCTTCTCATAATGAAAGCCGAACTCGATTTGACCAGTCCTTAGATTGATCAACCCATGCTTTTCATTCATCCGAGAGATGGCTTCCTCTAATGATATCTTGTGAGGTTTTATCGCTTCGTCATACAGGTATCCGATGTATTCGAAGCCCTTGTCAAGAAAATGCCCTATAGCATCAGTTATATCAATAGGTTCTTTCAGTTCAATCCGGAAATCATAAGTATCGCTCATGTGTTCAACACCTCCAGCATGCACATTCCGGCCAGCAGTCTATTTGTCATCTTTCAATGCGAATGGGTATGGCTGTTGCTTATAGCCCATATACTCCTTTATGTTCTTCACCGGGTAATTCTTCTTAACAAAACCAACAAAATCCTTCAAAACTTCTTTGACACCCTCTTTTTCAAGGAGGTAATGCCCTAACGATAACACAATCCAACGATATTTCTTCTGATAAAAGAAACCAATCTCAATCCCATCTCTATTCAAAGGGATTGTGCCATTATCATCATTAACTCGTCGTATTGCCTCCTCAAGAGATACCTCATGACTGTCCTCATGGGCATAGAATATCCCACGAAACTTGAATCCCTCATCACTAAAAAAAGTGATTGCCCTGGAAATATCTACCGGTTTATTAAAGACCACCTTAAACTTATAATCGTCGCTCATCCGTTCAGCACCTCTCCGTTTATTATCTTCTTCACCTTGACTCCTTTTTCCAGCAAGAATTCCATCACATCGTCCGAGACATGGCTGTCAAATACGAAGTGCACTTTTCCTGATGGATTGGGACTATTGGATATGAATTGTTTATATTTTGATATCTGTGTATTCCAGCCATCAGTAATATCCCCCCATTGGGGGTTGTTTCTTGTAAGTGTCCCCCATCCCTGTTTAGCGTCCCAGACGTCATAGTTCTTCATCAGCATGTCAATCTCGCCATTGTCAATTTTCTTACTCAGCTCCTTTATGCCCTTGTCTTTCAGGATTCTCGCGGACCTGGCCTCAAACTTGAACCCCTCCTGGCCCACTACCACATTCTTGGTGAGCCTGTCCACACCTGGTACGTCTCCCAGCTGGACCAGGTCATCGGCGATGTCATCGCCGTAGTTCTCAGCGATCTTGCCCAGGTCCCGGAAGAAGCCGTTCTTGGCCATGTCATCCATGCTGTTGGGCATGTTCTTGACGAACCGTTCAAGGATCTCGTCAGACTCGCCGGCAGCTGACTTGACTCCCCTAGAGATCAGTTTGAGGTTCAGCAGTTCATCGCCCTGCTTCGCCACTGCGGCGAGCGCCTTGGGATTGATATACTTTCCCAGCTTGATCAGACGAGTGATTATCTGCTCAGTGGCCTCCTTCCCGAACCGCTCTGTCAACGGCTTAGCATATTTCCCCACAACCTTGAAAATGCCTACTGTAGCGATGTCAATGATGATATCGACAGAGCATTCGTCCCAGTTCTGGCCTGCCTGGTTCTCGATCAAACAGTTATCGACCGTGTCAGCAGAGAGTATGGCTATCCCTGCCACTGCCACGAATGGAGCAGCGGGCCCGGTGAAGGGACTCACTATCACCAAAGCCGCACCGCCGGCCATCATCCACCAGTTGATGGCCTCTCCCTCGACCTCCTTGTACATCTCTGACCAGATTGCTCCGGAGTTGAGGTCCAACAAGAAGGCAGAGTCAATCACCATTATCAGTGCATACTCCTCGCTCTGCATGAAGGCCCTGTTGGGGTCCCACAGGTTTCGGTCGATATACATATCATAATCATTGGCGATGGCAAATGGATAATATCTGAGGGCCGGATTATTGTCAGCGGTACCGATTATCACCAGAGTAGTGCCTGGAACGCCGTAATCACCCAAGATGAGCTCAGACCCTGCCTTCTCGGGGATGTCATCGGTATGGAACTTAGTCTCGATAACCAGCTTGAGCGTGTCGATGCTTTCCCTCATGTCGGGGGATACATCATCTGGAAGTATGAACATGACCTGCTTGTCCGCATGGCCGTCCGCAGTAAATATCTTGTCAAGCTCCTTTATCGGCGGCGCCCCCTTGACCTGGATGAAATGCTGGTCAGTGTAGATGTTGTGCTGGACTTGGTCGTGCAGCCAGGGGAACCAGTTGTAATCCACAGTGATAGGATTCCTGTAATACGGGACCACGAAATCATCGCCGACAATCATCACATCCATGCAATCGTCGCACATCTCCTTGATGAAATCCGCGACAGCCTCCTGATAAGAATTGTCCATCTCATGCGGGAGGGTCAGTTCCTCGTGGTATTCTGCAAGAGATTCAAATAAACCTGCGATCCCTATATCTTCTTCATACCAACTCAAGTCGTAGACAACACCGTCTTCCTTGGCGTTGACATAAGCCTGCTTCAGCACTGCACGGACGCCGTTATCCTCATGGGGGAAGCGCTCGTACAGCTTCTCGGAATCGGTCACGATGAGGAACTCTGGCTGGTCGGTTATTGTGACATGCGCTATCTTATTGTCCACGGTCAACTCGTAATCACCGTTTTCGGCAAGCTCATCAACCAGCATATCGCACGTAGTGATTCCCTGCCCGATGGACCAGCTGCCATAGCAATAGCCGCTGAACGCTCCGGTGAAGAAGTCCACATCGACGGTCCCGGCCGTAGCAGAATAGATATTCAGCCTCATCTTGTCCCCGGGCTGCTTGTTCACCCTGACACCGGTGTCAGCGTGGTCTATCCAGATGTCATGGTCATAGACCGAGCAGCTTCCCGTACCGTCAACCACAGTAGGATCGCAATATTCATACAACCCGTTGCAGTTCTCAATATATTCCTTGACCCAATGCGTACCTGCGTCAATGCACTGCTTGACCCAGCCGTACTCGCAGAAGTAATCGTTATGGTTGGAGCACTCGTCCTGCCAGCTTATCTCTTCGCAAGCATCAGGCCCTGACACCTGGTTGCAATAGTAATCACCGTGTGGGATGCAGTCTGCATCAGAGTCGCAGTCGCAGTACCATGTGGATCCGTCAGGGATATCGCAACCTGCTGCGCAGTCGTCAGGACAGTTATTGATGTCCTCCCATTGGGGATCGCAGACGTCATCATGATTGCACCTACAGTCGTCACGGCAGTTCTCAGGGGTCTCCCATTCAGGCTCGCAGGCTCCGTTGATGAGGCATGGGCAATCGTCCCTGCAGTTCTCAGGGGTCTCGCCAGGATCACAGATGTCATTGTAGTTGCATTCCTCTGACTCATGCACGGCGATGTCATGCATGACATAATCAGAATAGCCCCCCTGGCACTCGATGTACAGGCCGGCCAAGAGCTTGAATTCAGGGCCCCAGGCGCTGAGGTTGCCGCATCCATCCATCGATTCTTCTGTCGGCGCGTTGATGGTGAGCGGGAAGCTGTAGGTCTCGCCTGCACTGAGGCCGACCACTGATGTATTATAATATTCATTCTCAGGGCAGCAGCCTGGAGGATACCAGTGCACGCCCTTGCCATCATCCGGGATGAGGCCATAGTCAGCCCAGTACTCTGGAACGATGCTAGCCTCGACAAATATCGACATTATCTGATCCCCTGTGTTATGGACCTCGATGTTAAGGGTTACCTCCTCTCCTGCGGCGACCTCTGAAGGCGGGCTTATGAAACCGTTGAGCTCGATGCAGTCCTCAGGACAGTATTCACCAGGTTCGCATATGTTGTCCCCGCAGTCAGGCGGCATATAGCACAGGTCTGTGGCCTCGAGCCATATCTCGCCTGGATAGCAGCAGCCGCATTCATTGGCAGCCTGGCACTCGTTGTCGATATCCACGCAGTCAAGGTCCCAGTCGCAGTGAGAGTCAAGCTCGCACTCATACTGGCCGTGGTCACAGGTGCCGCATGCCTCTGGATGGGCAGAGCGGTCTGAGCAATAGCTCGCATCGCCGTCGCATGATATCAAAATTGGTGCAGATGCAGAAACGCATTCACCTTCTCCGATGCATGAGTAATCGAGAATGCTCTTCTTTATGCAATCGTCCTGGCAGAAATATTCCTCGCCGTCGGAATCGTCGCAGTCCTCGACGAGTTGCCCCTGGGCACCGCAGCGGTCATACCAGTACACGTCATTTCCTACGCATCCCTTGTGGTCCTCAGCTGTGCAACACATATCTTGGGACTCACTCCAATAGTCACCAGTATAGCAGCAGCCGCACTCGGCGCCCAAACCGCAGGCACCACCATTAGCATCAGCACAGTCAGGCGCAGAGGCAGCGCATTCATAATCAGCGTCGCAGTCGAAATCATCGTATTCGCATTTGCCGCATGCCTCCTGATGGTCATCCCTCTTGGCACAGTAATCGCCATCTCCGCGGCATGATTCCTCCTCTTCATGCCATGAATATGTACAGGCACCTCCTGTGCAGGTATAGTCCTTGTACTTCTTGTCCAGGCAGTCGCCTTCGCAGTAGAACTCCCAGTCAGTATCTAGCTCGCTGCAATCCTGGACATGGTCATTCTGCTGTCCGCACGAGTCGACCCAATAGATGTCATCGCCGTCGCACCCGTAATGGTCATGCTTAGTGCAGCATTCATGCGTTGACTGGTCGTAAGTCTCGTCCGGGTCGCAGCAGCCGTCATAGGTGCTCGGATCACCCGGCGTGTCCAGATAGGTCCCCTTGCAGTCCAGGCCGGAAGCACATTCATCAATCACATAATCATCACAATCCCAATCCTCATAACCGCACTTGCCACAGGCTTCCTGATGGTCCTCACGATGCCCACAATAGTCCTCGTCGCCCTTGCATGAGACTGTTTGGTAAACCCAGTCATACGTGCATGCGCCGCCGGTGCAGTAATAGTTCTTGTACTTCTTCTTAATGCAATCATCGGTGCAATAGTATTCCCAGTCCCCATCCTGGTCATCGCAGTCCTCCACCTGTTCCTGAAGTTGGTTGCAGGAGTCATACCAGTAGACTTCGTTGCCTATGCAGCCTGTATGGTCCTCGTCCTCGCAGCACTGGTTCAAGGTTTCTGACCACGTATCTCCCCAGCCGCAGCAGCCGCACTCGGCGCCCAAACCGCATGCATCACCATTGGTATCGACACAGTCAGGCGCTGCTGCGGCGCATTCATAATCCGCATCGCAATCATAATCACCATAGCCGCACTTGCCGCACGCCTCCTGATAAGAGTTACGGTCAGCACAGTAATCGCCGTCTCCCTTGCAAGAAAGAACTTCAGTCTGCCAGGTGTATGAGCATCCCCCACTAGAGCAGTAGTAGTCCTTCCTCTTCTTCTTGATGCAGTTGTTCTCGCAGAAATATGTCCAAGAGCTCTGGTCATAGCTGTCACAATCCTCTATGTAGTC
>JAHIVG010000065.1 GCA_018816705.1 Nanobdellota archaeon | reverse complement strand
TGCCGCCGAAGGTGCCCATGAAAAGAGCCTTGCTCGTTATGGCATCCTCGCCCTCGATGCCTGCCTCGCACATCAGGAGGCCTTCCTCGTCGAAGACCCTCACCTTGGTTATCATCACGCCGATGTCGCGCTGGTTCTCCAAGCGGAAATTTACCCGTTGGTTGTCCATGTCCAGGCGCTGTTCAGAGCACTTGAAGTTGTCCCTCAAGACACATTTCTCCGGCAGCAGCCCTGTGGGCTTGAACAGCCCGAAGTAGATGAGGGTGCCGAGTATTATCGCAAGTATTATCACTGCCCAGCCATAGGTCATGAACAGCTCTAAGAAGCCTGCTCCGCGCTTATGTCTAAGAAAAAAAGAAGGAAAGGGCATCATTTCTCGACTTTTGCCAGGATCTCGCCCTTCATTGTGTGCATGAAATCCGTGGTCGAGTCTTCAAAATACCATTCGATGGTCATGATCCCCTTGGTCTTGCCGTCCCATTCCGCAATATCTGTACATCCTATCGAGAAACGCTCGGCAACGCCATTGGGGAGATGTTTGCCAGGTTTGCTGTTGAAGAACTCAGAGGGAGGCAAGGTTGTATAATCTTTAGAGCAGCCTGATAACAGCTCTCCGGTGATGTCGACATTAGTTATTATGATGCCCTTGCCCTTGCCGTTCTCGATCATGAGGTCGACATTATCGATGGTGCTGTCGATACGATGATCCCTGCAGCTCAGCCCGGTCTCCAGCGTGCATTTCTCGGGCAGCAGGATAGAAGGGTTCAATACCCCGAAATATGCTAATGCCCCTATGACGACCAGTACGACGAGGATGGCCCAGCCATATGTCATCAAGAATTCCAAAGCAGCTTGCGCGCGTCTCATTCTATCCCTCCTTTTTTGGATTATAATTTATATAAACCCTCCCGTTTTCCTTGTATATAAAGGTTTCGCTATTTGATAGCAAAACCACGAACGAAGCTTTTACGGGGTGAATATGTTTTGGTTCTTCCACAGGATGGACCAAAACCACGAACGAAGCTTTTGCTGAGCGAGTATGTTTTGGTCATGCATGGCCGATCTCACCCCAAGAACATGGCCTTGAACATCAGGGTGAGGAGGAACCTGATGCCGAAGTAGGCCAGGATCGAGGCAGAAGTGAATATGGGCACATACCTCAGCCCGGCCTTGATATGGCCCTTCCTGATTATCGACATTATCAACGATACGAAAATGGATATTATGGCCAGAGCTGCCAGGGAGAAATCGGCATAGCCCTCAGGCTTCACGGTAACCTGCCCAAGGTTCAACGGCAGGACGACGCCGCGGGCCACGGCAGACCCCACCCTGGAAGTGAGCTGGCTGAGCACCAGCAGGAGGTTGTAGGACAGGGCGAACAGCAAAGGTGCGATCACGATGCAGAGGAAGCTCAAGAAGATGAAATAGTTGATGTTGGTAGCGTTCATGTCCTGCTTCAGCTCACGCGTCTGCCTCAGGTTCTCCTCGATCCGGTCGATGATCCGGGATAACTCGCCGCCGCCGCGCATGCCCTCCACTATAAGGTTGATGGACCTGGTGACCATCATGCTGTCGTATTTTGTGGAGAACTCAAGCAAGGCATTCTCGACATCATCGCCTGACATCACCCTCTTAGCCACAAGCCTCATCTCGTCAGCGAGGACGCCGAACTGCTGCCTGATGGAGCTCCATAAGGCCTTGTCGAACGACATGCCGCCCTTGAGGTTCTCAGACACATACCTCAAGAACTCAGGCAGGATGGCCTCTATCCTCTTGGTGCGGTTGAAGATCTTGACGTCGATGTACTCGTACAGGAACAATATCATCGCGCCGATGACGATAAGCTGGACGATGACCCAATAGACAAAAGTCAGGACCAGGAAGGTGAAGGTGCTGCTTGTGTAAAAGATGAGCGGGTATATCCCGAAGAAATATATCAGGTAGGTGATGATGAGGCTGAGGAAGAACATCGCGCCATAGAGCCTATAAGGCACCTCGGTATGGCCGGCCTTGAGGTAGAATTTCCTTATGTTAGGCCTGAACAGCTTCGGGGTGAAGGCCCTGCCGAACTCGTCCAGCACGTTGAGGTTCATAGGTTCACCATAGGCCTGATAGACTTGAAGAGCGTGAGGAACATGAACTGCACGAAGAAGAGCACGACCAGTATGAATATGATGAAGATAGGCGATAGCTCAAAGGCCATGAAGGATGCTATGACGATGAACATTGTCATCCCGAGAGAAGGCACCGCTACCGCCAGCACCATGTATATCATTATCAGGGCGTTCAGCTTCTTGCCGTACTCCTTGATCTCCATACGTTGGTCGTTGTTGATCTGGTCCAGGACGTTGCTCAGGGAAAACGTGATGTCAGAACCGGTCTTCAACGAGGTAACGAGCTCTGAAAGGATGAGCTTGAACTTCTCCGAAGCGGTATAGTCACGGGTCTTCTCCAAGGCCTTCTCTATAGGCATGCCGGTGTTTATCTCAGACACTATCTCCCTGAAATATTTTGAAGCAACACCAGGGCTCTTCGAGGCGTCTATCATCGCGTTGAGCAGAGGGACGCCTGACTGTATCTTGGTGAGGATATAATGCCCGGCGAAAAGGACATCCTTCTCGATCTCGCGCTTCCTCTTCCTGATTATCACCTTGGGAGACTGGACGAAGAACGCGAATGAAGATATGAATGCCACAGGGAAGAAGATGGCCAGAAGATACATGGGAATCGGAGTCCGTGCTGTCATGAAGAAGAACAGCACCGACAGGCCTATGGACAGGTAGAGCGACAGCATGAGGACCCTCATGAGGAACCGCTGTGGCCTGTCCCTTATGTGCGCAGCCCTCAGGTTATGCTGCAGTTGCGGGAACTTGCGCGCAATCGCGTATAGCAGGTCCATGCCGATCACACCTTGATCCTGTCAGCATAGTACTTCCTGAACGTGGCCCCCACTTGATGGATGTCATTCATGTTGCGGCTTGCCATCCATTTGAGAATCTTGACGCGTTCATCCAGGTCCTGGTCTATCTGGCTGCGGCGCATGCCGGTGTAGAGCTCAAGATGCTTGAGCATGGCCTTGGGCTCCCCGATCTGGACCAGTCTGTCCTTGTTGACATCGTACTGCATGATCATGTTGTAATCGCCAGAAGATGTTATCTCTGCCAGCTGCATTGTGTGGCGCTTGCCTGTCCGCCTGTTGCGGTTCTGCACCACAATCAGGTTCATCGCCGGCAGGACTGCCTTGGGTACGGATATCGGCGGGTTGAGCAGGCGCTGGAAGGTCTCCTCCACGTCATTGGCGTGTATCGTGCCGTAGACGCTGTGACCGGTATGCATGGCCTCGAACATCACCTCTGCCTCCCTCTGCCTCCTAACCTCCCCCATGATGATGCGGTCAGGCCTCATCCTCAAGGAGTTCACCAAGAGGTCGAGCATCGTAATCTCTCCCTTGCCCTCCGGGTTAGGGAGCCTTGTCTCCATCGGCACCCAATGCAGATCCCGGGGCAGGGTGATCTCCCGGGTGTCCTCTATGGATATGATGCGCTGGTTTATCGGGATGAAGGAGCAGATGACATTGAGCATTGATGTCTTTCCCGAGCCGGTGCCGCCTGATATCAGTATCGAGAGCTCGTTCTGCACTCCGAGCCAGAGCATGGCAGCGGTCTCATAAGAGATCGTGTTGGTGTTGAGGAAGTCTGTTATGGTCCAGGGCTTGGTGGCGAACTTCCTGATGGTTATCGTATTCCCTTCGGTCGAGATCGGGTTGAGTGTGGCGTTGACCCTGTCGCCTGACTCCAGGTGGGCGTCCAGCAATGGCTTGAGAAGGGTTATCTCCTTGCCGATGTCACGGCCGATCATGGTGGCGTAATGCCTTATCCTCTCGTCAGATGGGATTCGTATGTTGGTCTTGAGCCAGCCGAAGCGCTTGTGGAAGACCCAGACGGGCTCCTGAGCGGAGTTTATGGCTATCTCCTCGAGGTTAGGGTCCTTCAGCAGTATCTCGACATCACCCAATCCGATGTTCTGCCTGAGGAGCTGGCTCGCCAGCAGGTCTGCCGTCTTCCTGTCAGTGTTCGGGAAGTAGCGCTTGATGAGGACCATTATCTCCTCCTTGAAGCGCTCCTTTATCTTCTCAGGCCCCTCGTCCTCGTCTATCTGTATCTCGCCGAGGTTGATCTTGGAGACGAACTCGTCCCTTATCTTCTGGAGGATTATGTTGGTAGTCGGGGTTATGTTCCTTATCGAGATGTAATAGAACGAAAAGCCGTCTGAACTGCGGAATATGTCGACGTTCACTATCACGTCGGTAACGTTCAGCTTGTATGTGTCCAATGGTGTGGCGCTCATCATATCACCGGGGGAGGCGGGGGCGGAGCCACCAGGTCCTGTATGTCGTGCGGGAGCTTCTCTGGCTCAGGCCTCTCAGGCCTCTCAGGCCTCTCAGGCCTCTCAGGCCTCTCAGGCCTCTCAGGCCTCTCAGGCCTCTCAGGCCTCTCAGGCCTCTCAGGCCTTTCGGGACCCTTTGGTCTCTCGATCTTGAGGCGCGC
>JAHIVG010000064.1 GCA_018816705.1 Nanobdellota archaeon | reverse complement strand
TGCGTCTGTCCTGTCGATCAGGTTAGAATTCAACTTCTTCCCTTTCACCTCGGTGGAGATTGTCGCCAGTTTGCCGCCAGCGCGTAGGGTCCTTTCCAGGTCATTCGCCGTCTTGGCAGGGGCGGGATGCTCGTTGCAGCCGGTGCCTAATAGGATTATGGCACAAGCCTTCACGACCTTGCTACCGATCCCCATCATCTTGTCATATAACATAATCTCTTTTCACCTTTATAGAAATCTTCACTTCAGCTTCTCGCCGCACCCGAGGCAGACGTGGCAATTGCAGCTCTCGTCGAATTCTGTGGTCGTTCCGTAATCTATCTTTGCCTTGCACTTGGGGCAATGCGGCTCCAAGTGGTCCATTTGATCGAAGAAATTCTGACCCTCAAGCATCCCATTAGTGGTATTTGGCTTTGATGTTTAAAAAGGTTTCGTTAAAAAAGTGCTAGAAGGAATAATATCAGAAGATTATGGTGAATATTTCATTATCACTCTGTCAGAAGCTTCATCAACAGCATTGAATATCTCATCGTCATAGCCGTTTTGTGCATGTCTAAGCATCCTTCCGAGCGGTCTGATTACAGTGTTAAGAAATCCCTGAATGGCCAATCTTCGCTTGTGCTCTTCGATTGGAGGATCCACGAGGGCTCCTCTTTTCCTGTCATATGAGAGCTGTCCTATCATTCTATGGTCCCCAGGGCTGTACTGCTGGAAAGTCAGAACTTCTACATCTTCTGTTAAAACATTAAAAACCGCTATATCATTAGCTTCTAGAAATTGTGCAACACCCTGTCCCATCTGGGCGTATCTTTCTTGCTTTCTGACTTTATCTTCTACAGATGTTTCCTCAGCCGGTTGGTCTTCGCTCATATGATTACAGGAATCGCATTTAGTATAAATCTTTCGATTTTATTACTATCATGCAGTAATAGCTATGTCTTTGCCAATCACCAAAACCCTTATAAATCTCTTGGTGCTGGATGAAGGCATGCCGTTCGAGACCGATGTGAGGAAGCTGCTGACAGAGAGGCTTAAGCTGGATGAGATCCCGCTGGAGAAGCCCAAGCCGGAGTTCGGAGACCTGGCCTTCCCGTGCTTCATCCTGGCCAAGGAATGGAAGAAGTCTCCGGTCGAGATCGCCAGGCAGCTCGCCACTGAGCTTGAGCCGGAAGGCGATATAAGGCGGATAGAGGCCAACGGCCCATACCTGAATTTCTACATGGAAAAAGGAGATTATGCCAAGGATGTCCTTGCGGAGATACGGAAGAAAGGGAAGAACTACGGCTCGTCAGGAGAGGGCAAGGGTAGGAAGATGCTGATCGAGCACACCAGCATCAACCCGAACGCGTCCCCGCACGTCGGCCGAGCAAGGAACGCCATCATCGGCGACTGCATCGCCCGCGTGATGAAGTTCCAAGGCTACAAGGTGAAGAGGCATTTCTATGTCAACGACGTCGGTAAGCAGATAGCAATGCTGGTCATGGCAGCCAAGAAGAAGCCGAGCTTCTCATCATTGCTGACATTATACATCAAGGTCAACGAGGAGATCAAGATCCAACCTGAGAAGGAGAAAGAGGTATTCGAGCTGCTGAGGAACCTGGAAGAGGGAGATGTTGCAGTCAAGAAGAAGTTCAGGCAGGTCGTGGACATATGCATAGAGGGACAATCAGCCATACTGAAAGACTTCGGGATCACATATGACTTCTTCGACTATGAGTCTGACTATCTCTGGAACAGGCAGACAAAGCATGTGCTGAGGGAGCTGGAAAAGACTGAAAAATTATTTACAGACGAGCATAACAGGCAGGTGCTGGACCAGGAAGGCTTCGGGCTGTCGATGAAGACTCCAGTATTCGTCCTTACAAGGGGAGATGGCACTTCACTCTACGGCCTGCGTGACATCGCATACAACTTCGACAAGATGAGGCAGGCGAAGAAGAACCTCGTCGTGCTCGGAGAGGACCAGAAGCTCTACTTCCAGCAGATAAAGGCCGCTCTGGAGATGCTGGGCCATGAGGCACCAGAGGTCATACACTACAGCTTCGTCCTCCTAGCTGGGGAGAAGATGTCGACCAGGAAAGGCTCAGTCGTGCTGCTGGAAGACTTCATGTCAGAGGCCAAGGAGAAGGCAGCCAAGGAGATACTGGAGAGAGGATACTCCAAGAACGTCAAGAAGATGGCAAAGGTCATCGGCTACGGCGCCATAAAGTATGCGATACTGAAGGTGTCAGCTGATAAGAACGTGCATTTCGACTGGACGACAGCTTTGAGCTTCGAGGGAGAGACCGGGCCGTACATACAGTATGCCCATGCGAGGATATGTTCCATCCTCAGGAAGCACGGCAAGAAGCTGCCCGATTGTGATGCCTCTGTGCTGATATCGAGGGAGGAGACCGAGCTGCTCAAGAGGCTGGGCGAGTTCCCTGAGATAGTCAAGGAAGCCGAGAGGAAGCCTCAGGTGCTGACAAGCTACATCTACAATGTCGCGAGACAGTTCTCAGATTTCTACCACAACCACCCTGTGCTGAAAGCCAAGGAACAGAAGCGGGATGCCAGGCTGCAGCTATGCTCTGCTGTGAAACAGGTGCTGGCGACAGGCCTCGACCTGACTGGGATAGAAGCGCCGGAAAGGATGTGAACTAACTTCTTGATGAAAAGGAATGGCTCCCTATGGGTGTGAGGGGTGGGTTAGAACAAGGTTGTATAGGGAGCCGGTTGAGATTGACCGTCAGTATACTTCTTGTCCTGTGTGATTATACTATATCTATAGCATAACTAGTATATAAATGTTACGTTTTTGTATACTAATAGGGCAAATAATTACAATAATTGTGCCAGAAAGGGTAAGTCAAGATGGCCTAGGCAGCGTCTAACTCACCACGGTTGCTATGCTCTCTCATTGGCCCCATCCAAAAAATGGGCAAATTTGCATGTGAGTTTGTATCATAATAGCAAATTGGCTTCATAATTGTTGATCTCACATGCAAATTTGTTTTTCACCACACATTTTTTTGGATGTCGCCCTTCCAATAATAAATTTTATAAACAGAGCAATTCCTTCTGAAAGCGCATGGAACTATCACAGGAAGACATGAAGAATATGTCTCCTGAGCAGCTCAAGGAGCTGCAGAAAAAGAATTGTATCTTCTGCCATATCGTATCTGGTGCGGTCGCGTCCAAGAAGATGTTCGAGGACAACGAACTATTAGGCATCCTTGACATCAACCCGGCCAACCCGGGCCATGTCCTTCTCATGCCCAAGGAGCATCACATGGTCATGCCGCAGATGCCTGACCCTGACATAAACCACATGTTCATGGTCGCCAAGGGCATCTCAAACGCCGTGTTGAAAGGTCTGAAGGCCAAAGGCACCAACCTGTTCATCGCCAACGGGGCATTGGCAGGGCAGAAATCCCCGCACTTCATGATGCACGTCATCCCGCGGATGGAAGGCGACGGGCTGAATGTCTTCATGTTGAAGAGGACGCAACCTAGAGACTTGGAGAAATTGCAGAAGACCCTTGAGCCGAAACTCTACGGCCTGATGGGCAAACAGCCGCCGGAGCACGTGGACTCCGAAACAGGGTCCATGCCTCCTGTTAAAGTAGAGCCTGAAGCACCTGAAGCTGTCGAGCCGGAAACAGAGGCTGAATCAGAGGCTGGGGAAGCCGAAGAAAGTGAGGCTGAAGAACCTGACAAGCCCTCGCTGAGCGACATCGCAGCACAAGCGTCGATCCTGGCTGGAGGTCCTCAGCCTGAAGACGACGAAGATGAGGAAGAGGATTCTGAGGAAGACGAGGACGAAGAATCCGAGGAAGAGTCCGAAGAAGACGAAGAGCAAGAAGCTGAGGAGGCTGACGAGGAGGATGAAGGAGAGAAGGACAAAGACACCGAAGACGAGGACGAAGAATCCGAGGAGCAGTCCGAAGAGCCCGAGGACGATGACACCGTATCGCTTGACGACATCACAGGGGTGCTCAGATGACCGAGTCGCCTATCGTCAAGGGACTCAAGGAAGGCAAGCTCATGGTAGTATATGAAGAAGATGACATAGTCGTATTCCTGGACCCGGCGCCTGTTACCCCAGGCCACATGGTGGTCGCCCCCAAGGACCATTACACAATCGTCGAGGAAGTGCCGGACTGGCTCATGGGCAGGATGGGCGAGATAGCCAACAAGGCCTCTACGGCAGCATTCGAGACACTTGGCGCGAAAGGCACGAACATACTAATCCACAACGGAACTCCTGCAGGTCAGGAGCTGAACCACCTCACGATCAACGTGATTCCACGTTTCGACAACGACGGGCTGAACTTCATGTGGCAGCCCAAGCAGCTCACAGAAGAGGAGATGTCCACGGTCGAGCTGACCCTGAAGCAGGAGACCGAGCTGATAGGACAGTTCGAGACAAAGAAACCGGCGGTAACACAGGAAGCACCTGTGGAAGAGACCGCTGAAGAGACTGATGACAGCGAGAACTACATGCTGAAACAGATAACGCGGATACCATGATAGAGACAGCAAAGGAAGCAGCAAGGGAAGGCGGGAAGATCGTGCTGAAGCACTATGACCAGGACTCCTGCTACGTCAAGGACGACGGTTCTATAGTATGCTCTGCTGACAAGAAGGCAGAGGCCAGGATACAGGAGATCATCCATGGCAGATATCCTGAGCATCGTGTAGTCGGCGAAGAGAACGGGTGCAACGGGAAGCATGAGTACTGTTGGTACATCGACCCGCTCGACGGCACCACGAACTTCAGGAACAACCTCAAGGACTGCGCAGTCTCTGTAGGCCTTGCCCACAAAGGCAGGTTCATCCTAGGTGCGATATGCAACCCTTTCACAGATGAGCTCTTCTGGGCCGAGAGGGGCAAAGGAGCGTTCCTCAACGGCAATAAGATAAGAGTCAACAACATTCCTGCCAGTGAAGGGGTCTCTGTGGTGCTGAGCTCATTCAGGGGCAGGAAGGAGAGCAAGCTGAAATTCTTGGACAGATGGACCGACATCTGCCCCAGGATCTACACAGTAGGCAGCGCAGCGCTCCAGTTCGCCAGGTTCGCCCAGGGATGGTATATAATGTCCTTCCAGGACAAATTGAAGCCTTGGGACTTTGCAGCCGGCGTGGTGATAGCCGAGGAGGCAGGCGGCATAGTGATAGACGAGCATGGAGAAGAGCCGAATCCGGGCTCGAAGAACATAATCAGCGCAAACAGCAAAGAATTGAGCGAGAAGGCGGTTGAGATAATCAAAGGGATCTATCAATAGTAGGAAGTACCTTAGTATCATATCCAAACTCACTCAATGCTACAACAAAGCTGGCGTATATCTTATTAAAATCATGGCCTCGGATAATAACATTTGGAGTTACGTTAATATCGATATCACTCACCCCAATATCTACATCATCAGATATACCTAACTTACTTTTTACTTCTCTCAAATACTCTCCAAGCATACGCCTAATTCTTTTTCTTAAGTCATAAAATTCATTCCAATCATCACATAATCGTGAGTCCCCTCCTAAGACGTTGATTTTAAAAGCGGGACCGGCATTTCCGAGAGATAACAAGTATTCTCCAGTGGTCTCGTTGAAATCACCCCATATAGTATAACGTTTACGCATGTCCTTCTCACGATGGGTTATCCTAAATATGTAACCTTCAACCTTAATAGAATCTAAAAATGGCTGAATTTCATCTGTTCCAACCCACGCCTGTTTTGCAGCTGGATCTGCTGTGATAATCGGTTCCCTTCTGAAGCCCAATGCTTCAAATCTTTCTATTGCTTGCTCTAGAGTGTCCATAAAATGACGATAAGCAGGAATAATATTTAAATATTTCTTTATTTTGAAGTGACGACATAAATTCTTTGTTGAATTCAGAAATTAGGTATAAATCATCTTGATGTTGAGCCCAGAAGGGATGGTAATTATTGTATGACCAAATCAATTTCCAGATCATTCAGAATCCATCAATCTTGAAATGCCATGCCTACTTAACCCCTCCTCATAGAGTTCGATTTCAACAGGGTGAAGAGTTGTCAAATCAGATTTTCCTTCTCTGATAACATGGAATTTTTTCCCAGGCAATAAAAGCCCTATGCTTTGGTTTGGGGCTTTTGCATAAGCATGATGTTCCATGACATGGTCCTCAATAGCCTTGCACAGTCCATCTGGGTCATGCAGCAACATCTCTTTCACATTCTCAGGAGATATGGCTAGTATATTCTTATACCCGATTACCCCTTTAGTTCCGTCCATCATACTCATTGACACGTCCTCGTGGTCTCGTGGGCCGATATATTTTCCGCCTCGTAAGCTTAATATTGTGCGCCAGCCCGAAGTCGGCGAACTGGTTGTACATTGATGAAGGTATATCATCAGGGATTCATCAGAAAACATTTCGTGAACCTGAGTTTTGTGTTCCGTATCATCAGACCCTTCTAATGCGTAGGGAGCAGGATTTTTTAAGTAAGGTCTCAGGTCAGCAATGGGCCCTTCTACATTCCCTGATATCACCGTTATTGGCCCGTCAGATGGAATAATGTGAACTGTCTTGTCATCCCCCAATATCACAGTCAGAGGCACTCTATCCGGCTTATCTGTTTCGGTACCCATGCATGAATGGACATGCAAGGAATATTTAAACCTTTCGGTTATATAACTACTATTGAGTTATAAAAGCTTAATAATAACGGTAATGCTAAGCATATATCATCTCGATGTCAGGCAGCTGAGCGAGAAGGCAGTCGAAGTAGTGAAGGATATTTTCACCAAGGGTTGACAATCCTCGAGGCTCCACCCAAAAAATGGGCAAATTTGCATGTGAGTCAGTATCATGATAGCAAGTTAGCTTCGTAATTATTGGTCTCACAAGCAAAATTGTTTTCCCCTACACATTTTTTGGATGTCACCAATCCTCAAGAAAGATATATAAATATCGACGATTTCTTCCGCTGGATGAGTACCGAGAACTGTGGGCTGAAAAACATTGTCGCATGCACTAGCTCCATAAGCACAATACATGACGACACTCTCATCTATAGGGGATACAGCATCGAGGACCTGGCTGAGCACTGCAGCTATGAAGAGGTCGTGTATCTTCTACTGCATGGTGAGCTGCCGACCAGGGAAGCGCTCGACAGCCTCAAGGAAGAGCTCTCTCAAAATATATCCCTCCCGCAACGGTTTCTCGACATCCTGAAGCATATGGACCAGGGGCATCCGATGGCAAAGCTGAGGACAGCTGTCTCACTCTTCGGTACGTTTGACAAGGATCCTGATGACCTATCGACGTTAAGACAGAAGGCTGTCCGCATGACGGCTGCCATGGGTCCGATAGTCACGGCCATCTCAAGGTCGGAGCAACGCAAAGAGCCTATGGAAGCCGTGCCTGGCAGGACGCTGGCCTGGAACTTCCTGAACATGATCCGCGATAAAGAGCCCTCTAAGGAAGAGGAGCGCTTGTTCGACACCGCATTGGTGCTTCACGCAGACCACGAGCTGAATGCCTCGACCTTCACTGCTCGGACTGTCGCATCTACAAACAGCGATTTCTACAGCTCTATCACTGCTGCGATATCATCCCTGAAAGGCCCTTTACATGGCGGCGCCAATGAGGCTGTCATGCTCATGCTAGAAGAAATCGGATCAATAGATGATGTCGGACCATATATTGATGATGCACTCAAGAACAAGAAAAAGATCATGGGCATCGGCCACAGGGTCTACGAGCAAGGTGACCCAAGGGCAAAGGTATTGAAGGGATTGCTGGCCCAGACCAGACCAAAACAGGAATTCAGGATCCTGCAGCGGATTGAGAAACAGATGCTGGCAAAAAAAGGCCTTCTGCCGAATGTAGATTTCTACAGCGGACTCATCTATAAGGCTCTCGGCCTGAGGCAGAGAGATTTCACACCGATTTTCGCAGTCAGCCGTATCGCAGGCTGGAGCGCGCAGCTGATGGAACAGTACTCAAAGAACCGCCTCTACAGGCCGCGGGCGAAATACATAGGCAAGACAGGCAGGAAAGTGCTTCCGCTGTCAGAAAGGTAACAGATCAAGTATCAATCATTTCTATCTCGATGTTGAGGCCAGAAGGAATAGGGACCCTCATCACAAGCCTTAGGGCCCTGTCATCAATGCCCAGATCGATAAGCCGCTTGTGTACCCTCATCTCGTAGCGCTCCCAGGTGGCAGTGCCATCTCCACAAGGGCTCTTACGCGTAGTGAGCTTCAGCTTCTTAGTTGGTAGCGGTATCGGCCCTCGCATATCAACGCCGGTCTTGTCGGCAATATCTTTAATGTAGTCGCAGACCTCGTTGATCTTGTCAATGTCGATACTCACTAGTTTTATCCTTGCTTTTGGCATGTTTACCACATGATAAATCCGGGATTCACCATGAAACCTGAGCGCATGTCTACTTCTTCACCAGGTCTGTGCACATCCCGGCAGCTACTGTCTGCCCTGAATCGCGCACAGCAAAGCGGGCCATATGCGGAATCTCCGACTGCTTCTCAATCACAAGCGGAGTCACCGGTTTCACCTTGATTATAGCAGCATCCCCGTTCTTGACGAAGTCAGGCTTCTCCTGAATGACCTCACCTGTGGCGGGATTGAGCTTCTTCACGATCTCGATTATCTGGCACGCGACCTGAGCTGTGTGTATGTGGAACACAGGCGTATAACCTGTGGTCATGACAGTCGGATGGTTCAGCACGACAATCTGTGCAGTGAACTCAGTTGCCACAGTCGGCGGGTTGTCCACATGGCCGAGGACGTCACCACGGGTGATGTCCTTCTTACCTATGCCTCTGACGTTGAAGCCGATGTTATCGCCCGGCTCCGCCTTCTGCAGCTGCTCATGGTGCATCTCTATTGATTTTACTTCTCCTGACACGCCCTTGCCTTCCCTTCCAGGCTGGAAGATGACCTTATCACCTATCTTCATGACGCCTGTCTCTACCCTTCCGACCGGCACGACTCCGATGCCAGTGATGTTATAGACATCCTGCAACGGAAGCCTGAGCGGAAGCTCAGTAGGTTTCTCGGGAGGTGCGAAGTTGTCGATGGCTTCTATCAACGTAGGGCCTTTGTACCAGGCCATCTTGTCACTCCTCTTGAATATGTTGTCGCCCTCAAGCGCTGAGGCGGCTACGAACTGGATCTTCTCAGGGTTGAAACCCACGGTCTTCAGCAGCTGGGATACCTGCTCCTTGACATCGTTGAAGCGCTTCTCTTCATACTTGACCATGTCAAGCTTGTTCACAAGCACTATCAGCTGACCCACTCCGAGGGTCTTGGCTAGGAAGACGTGCTCCTTGGTCTGGGCCTGCACCCCGTCAGAGGCGTTGCCAGATACGACAAGTACGCCAGCGTCTGCCTGTGAGGCTCCTGTGATCATGTTCTTGATGAAGTCCTTGTGCCCAGGGCAGTCAATTATCGTGAAATAATACTTATCAGTTGTGAACTTCTTGTGTGCTAGGTCGATAGTCAGGCCTCTCTCCCTCTCTTCCTTGAGGTTGTCCATCACGAAGGCGAACTCGAAGCCTCCTTTGCCCAGCTCTTTTGCCTTGTCCTTGAGCTTCCTCATCGCCTGCTCGTCGACATTACCGGAATCGTACATGAGTCTACCTACACTGGTGGACTTGCCGTGATCAACGTGTCCGATGAAGACAAGGTTGATATGTTCTTTGTCTTTGGCCATATTATACCCCTCCTATTATTATATAGGTAGCTTTAAAAGCAAAGCTGAGGGTTGAGTGGAGGTATTTAAATGTTACGGAAATTCCTATTTCCGGACATTTAAACTCAATAATCTATGATTATTGTTGTTTAAATCTTATGGTTTTTCAGTAGGGATGTAAAAGGGGATAATTTGTTAAACTTCGGCCCATTACACCGCTGGTATGGGGACAGGAATGGATAGCCCGGTCTTGGACAGGTTACTCATCAGGTACGCGGACAATCCGAAGCATGTGTGGGACTCTGAGAGGATTGCTGTGGATTAAGGTCATATCTAAGATTATTCTTTGTGAGTGATTAAAAGAATAATTTTTTATATCAAGGGATTTTCCCTCCTGACATTGAAGTGGGGGGAAGACATGCCATGACAGCATTTGGAGAATTGGTTTGCAACTTCAAACAGTATAAATCCCAGGCTGAAGGGATTGCGGAGAGTGTAAAATATCAGAAATGGGTTTGAATCCATTCATCCTGAGACAAGAAGCGGCATCTGTTGAGCACCTCCAAAAAGTCGAGCGTTACTCATCCTTGCCTGAGGTATCAGGTGATATAGAAGAACTGCATCTATTAGGCGTCTATTTCGATGATTATATGCCCCAGCACTACCTGATGAGGGGCATGGCCGCTGATCTGAAAGACGGAAAACCAGTCTCACAAAGGGCGGCAGTTAAAGCATTCACAGACATGTACGGTCTGCAAATGGGTCTGGAAGAAGTATTATCCACCAGGTTTAGACACGAGTTCTTGGAAATGATTGAAGAAGCGAGATAAAAACAACTACATTCTCAGCATTGGGATTAAGAACATTTTTAAATGAATAATGATAAGATGCATTCATGAGGAAATGGTTCCCTTTAGTTCTTGCTGTGATCGTCATAATCATAACCCTGCTCGCCGTGGAGCTGGTCGTGTCCCTTGCTGCGCCGCAGAGGCTGCTGACAGAGATCAACGCAGAACACCCTGAGTATGAGCCGTTCAACACCATGACTGATTTCGGCATCATGCCCGAGCCGTATTCGGAAGGCTACAGGTACGGTGAGCGCAACCAGAAGATCTGGGTGAAGCACAACAGCCAGGGCTTCAGGTCTGACGATGAATATTATCTCGTGCCTGGCAAGACCAACGTGGCGCTGTTCGGCGACTCGAGGGTATATGGCTTCGGAAACGACCAGGATGAGACCATCGGCACATACATACAGGAACAGCTCGGAGACAGCTTCAATGTGATGAACTTCGGTGTGCCTGGCTGGAACCTGGACCAGGAGTTCCTGCTCTACATGTACCTTGCGCTGAACGAGGATTTCAAGGCGGACATCAACGTGTTCTTCATACACCCGAACGACCTCAGCCTGTATCTCGAGGAGTTCAAGAAACCGTTGTTCATGGTCGACAATGT
This sequence comes from Nanobdellota archaeon, assembly GCA_018816705.1. Classification (GTDB taxonomy): domain Archaea; phylum Nanobdellota; class Nanobdellia; order Woesearchaeales; family JAHIVG01; genus JAHIVG01. The sequence continues at coordinate 823 of JAHIVG010000064.1, read as the reverse complement.
GACTGACTTCGGCTTCTCATTGTTCAATTACCCCGTGAAATATCCCAAGGAGGATTATGAGCTGGACATGCTGGCTGACAAGGACAGGCGGAGCCGGGCGTACAAGGGGATGGATCCCCTGCACAGGTTCATGCTCAGGCATTCGCATGCATACACATTCTTCAACGGCTTCAGGCATAGATTCAAGCGGATGGACGCCACCTCCGAGGACGATGTCAACCTGGCCCCGTTCAGGCTAGACGCGGAGCACATCTACAAGAAATCCTACCGGCATCTCTGCCTGCTGTCGCAGAGGATGCGCCTTGACATCGAGACCGTGGGCAGCAGGGTCATCTTTGTCTACGTGCCTGCTGACTTCCAGGTAGATGAAAAGGCCCTGGAGGAAGCTGATAAATATTATTACAACTTCGACCCTGACAACTTCGACATGGACAAGATGAACACCATCCTGGACGACTGCTGGGAGGGGGCAGACTACGTTGACCTTACGCCGGTCTTCCGGCAGAAAGCAAAGAAGACGAGATTGTACAACACCTTCCTGGGCCACTGGACGCCTGAAGGTGCGGAGCTGGCAGCCGGGGCTGTTGCTGGAGAAATACTCACTATCTGAATATATCTTTATCGAGTCCGCAGACCGGCGGGCATCTCCCTGCCGTTCATTTATGCACTGTTCTGATAGGCGTAGTCTGCGACAAAAGTAAATTATAAATAGTGGTTGTGTTCTTGTTATGGGTATGTTAAACATCAATCAGAGGGAACTAATCGTTAAGTTGTGGGCGCAAGGCAAAAAGCAGCAAGAAATCGCGGACCTCATCGGGTGCAG
>JAHIVG010000063.1 GCA_018816705.1 Nanobdellota archaeon | reverse complement strand
TCAATGTCCTTGTCCTTAGTCATGATATCCCTCCTATCATCCCTTTCACCGTATCAGCATAAAGTAATTCTTGACAATCTCACGCTGGTCAGCAGGTATGGATCCCTCATAGCTCTCTGCGTGGACGGCCTCGACAGGGTACTGATTATGGTTCTCGTCGTTCTGCCGCTCGAGATCAGGCTTCGACACAGAGCTTATGTCCAGCTCGTAGCTCAATGGCGAGAGCTCAACCTGCTGGGTCTGGTCGCTCAGGTCTGCCACGCTGTCGTCCTGGACCCTCTTCCCGCCGGGTATGAGGTCGCTCGGGTCGAAGCGGCCGATGGCATCCATCCCTGTGTCAATGTATTTTCCGAGGTCCACGACGTGGAAGTGGGATGATGCCAGCATCACAGTGGCGAATGACAGTATCAGCACGCCGAATATCTTGCCCATAAGCCTCGGCATGTTTATGAACGAGGCTGAGTCCACCATCTTCACGGCCTTGAAGAGGTCGAAGTGGAAGGCTTTCACCATGAACGACTCATCGCCCTGTGTGTCCTCTGCCGTCCTCAGCATCTCGTTGACCTCTGGATGCCGCCTCTCTATGTCCCGCAGCGTGTTCTTCCGTATCTTGAAAGTCACGATGATTATGAAGACCAGGAACAACGGTATCCCGAGGTAGCGCAGGCTGATATTCAGCAAGGTGAACACTATCGCAAGCAGAAGGAAGAGCAGGGCGCTGTCGAGAAAGGAATGTATCAGCACCACCTTCACCATCTCCTTCTTCAGCTCCTTGAGCATCAGCACTATCTTTCTCATCTTAAGTACCCGCAATGCATGATTGGTATTTGCTACGCCAATTATCCCTTGAGGAGATGCAGAGGTCCAGCTCGTCTGAGAGGTTAAACACCTGTACGTTCTTCCTCGCGAGCTCCTCGCTCTTCTCCAGCAGCTGGCCGTTCGCTATGATGACCTGGTCCTGGCACATCTCTGTCTGGGCCTGGGCCACGATCAGGCTGTTGTTCAGCTTGTTTATCTCAGTACCCATCCCATCCTTAGTGAATGAGTACACCTTCCTCAGGTCACGCTTCTCCTGCTCAGTGATGTTGATGGTCTTGTTGAGCTCACTCATCGCGCCGCTATAGCGCTCCATATACAATTCCAACAATTGTGTCTTGTTCTGCAGCTTGGTCCTGTGCTCTGAAAGATCGTTGGTAAGCCTCTGGAACTGGCCCTGGAAGAATATCGCGCCTATTATCAGGAAAGCGATGAGGACGAACAATAGTATCATGAGGGTGCTGTTCACGTTCCTCGTTATGAAGCTATCGGGCATTCCTGTACTCCACAATCCTCCTTGTTATGATCTCGATGAGCAGCAGGCAGAGGACAAAGGCTATGAAGGGCCACCTCAGCTCTGACTTCTCCCTTATCCTGCGGTTGGCCATCTCCTTTACATGCTCCACAATCTCTCCTGGGGAATCTGCTTTAAAAATCTTTCCTCCTGTACGTGATACCAGCTCGTACATGTCAGGCCGCATGCCCAGATAAGCCAGCTCGATGTCATGGTTGACCGAGAACTTCTGGCCCAACAGTTCATGCACCCCCACTTCAGAGGGCCAGACAGTGCCGGTGTATGTTGCACCGTTCTTCTCGAAGACGATATTGTCTGCATCAGGCGGCGCAGGGCTCTTGACCATGACAGTCACTTTGCCTCCGATCCGCCCGTCAGTGATCATGACATAGCTCTCCTTCTTCCTCTCTGGGTCGCCTATGGCCCAGTTCATGGTCCTTGAGACGAGCTCAGAGTTCTCCTTGTCAGCGAACAGCTCAGGAGACCACGACTGGCCGTTGTCCGTGGCCAGGGATGCCACCCTTCCGAGACCGTAGTATCCGACTATGAGGATGGGAAAGCCGTCTGCAGTGCTTACCAGAAGCTTTCCGTTGCTCTTGGGCACGACCTGGTTGGAGCCGAACAGCCTTGCTGAGAGCTCCACTCCCTTGGTGATGAAATGCGAGGTGTCGAAGACGAACAGCCCTTTGTCCTCGTCTCCCTCTTCAGCATCAAGCTGGCGCTTGCCAGTGATTATCGCGATCTGAGGCAGGGCCTTCGGGGTCGGCTTGATGATGGTGCCGCCGTACTCGTCCTGGGAGGTCTTATCGGATATACTCTTCATGAAGTTATAGCCTGATTTATAGACGACAAGGTTGTCGACGTCCTGGAACCTGCTGAGCAGGTCCTTTGTAACAGGGATGGTGACGACCGGGATGACCTGGATATTATCCTCATTCAGGGTGTTTATCAGCGTCCAAGGCGGGTCCCTGTTGGAGGGGCCGAACATGCCGTCGGAGAGCAGGAATATGTATTTCCTGCCCCGGACACCCCGGAACTGCTTTATGGCCAAGTCGAAGGCCAGGTCGAAACGGGAGCAGACATACCTGTTGTTCAGGCTGCATCTGTAGCCGAGCTTGCGCAGCTCATCCTTCAGCTCAGGCACGTCCTTCTGGAACATGCGGGACATCTGCGACATGACAAAGGCCTCTTGGGCGAATGCTACCAGGCCGACATTGTCGTTCGGCTTGAACTGGTCGAGTATATCTATGGCGAAGGCCTTTGCGACAGCGCGCTCATCCTTTGATGAGATGTCCACGATGACCACAGCGTTGAGGTCGGGCTTGGCCTCTATATTGCCCAGGCCCGGTATCACAGGGAGGAAACGCATCATCTCGCTGTACTGGGCGAACTCATAGCTATCCTTGCCCCCGACAGCAAGAAGGCCGTTGCCGTCATCCAGGAAGGAGTCCAGGCCTTTAGTATCGAGGTCTGCGACGTTGTCTAGGACGATGGCATAATAGCCGCTGAGGTCTTCCGGCAGGGCGCTTCCCCGCTTTATATCATACAACTCGTTCAGCACCTGACCCATGGGAGAGTTGTCGCTGCCCACAAGGAATATCTCCGGCTTTTCGACCACCCGCACTGTCTTGTAGAAGATGTTGTTCTCGCTGAAATGATCCTCATTGGTAATTTTAGCGATTATCTGGTGGGTGCCTTCCTCAAAGGTCTTGGTGAACTCCAGCTCGTTGCCCTCAGTGTCCTCGACCAACACTGTCTGGTCATCGACCTGCACTTCCACGTGCACGTTGGATGACTTGGTGTTTGAGAGCAGCACATTGAAGCTTGTTTCAAGGCCTGAAACGACCTTTGTAGGGCCTTCTACCCTTATCGCTGTCTCTGCGCGTATCGGGTTCAGCTGGACAGCGCTCACGCTGCAGTTCAGGGCATTTGCATAAGTCATCACATCATTGAACTCGGCGCCGTAATCGGTATGGCCGTCGGTTATCAGCAGGAGGTTGCCGTTCTCCTCGAGGTTGGCTAGTATGTCACTCCCTACCCTCGGCTTGATGCCCTTGCCTATCTCTGTCAGTGATGTGGCCAGCTGCTCTCCGAGGCGTGTGTTCAGGCCGTCGACAAAGTCGAGGTCGAAGACCTCGGTGGATCTGGAGCGGTCAACGAGTATGTTAAGGCTCGGGCTGCCGCTCACCTTCTTGGTTATGGTCATCGAGGGCGAGGCGATCGCTATGACCAATGCTATTATCATCAACGAGCGGCTGAGGAACATCATGGCTCTTGCTGCCTTCCTCCTCTTCTTGGCCCGCTTCAACGCATTAGGATTTGTCTCGTTTATCGGGACGTAGGTCTTCAGCGTGAAGAAGAGCAGTATGAGCAGGAGTATGGGGATCAACCACAACCTTTCCGGGTAGAGCAGCTCCAGGTCCATGGGCAGGGCGAACATCAGAAATCCCCCCTGTACTTGAGGTATAGGAACTCAAGAAGGATTATGGCTAAGGCAGCGATGGCAAGTATGTGGTCAAAGGGCCAGGGCCGCGTCAACTCACTAGAGGCTGCCTCGGCCAGGCCTATGCTGCCCTCGAAAGAGCTGGCCCTGCTGACATCGCTCTCTACGTCATCCAGCAGGTTCACGGCTATGTCGGTGTTGCCGAGCTTGTCGAAGCCTGAATTGAACAGGTGGAGGTCGCCGAGAATCGTACCTGTCTTGAAGTTCAGCTGGTCCAATGAGCTTCTGCCGGTCATCTCCTTGACCAGGCTGTTCCAGAATATCGGGTAGCTCGGAGAGGTCTTGAAGTCTGACTTCTCGTCGTCGATGCCATAGAATATGACGTTGCCCGCACCATGCTTGGCAGTGCACAAGAGGCAGTACTCGTCGAACCTGAAGACCTCCGCGGTGTTCTCCAGGGCCTTTGCCTTGAAATAGCCCTTGACTATGCCCACCTCAACGTCTTTTGTGTAGGGAGTGGGCAGGATTATTGGTTGGGAGCTGTCGTTGGTGAATCCCTCGAACTCGACCGGCAGCATGCCGCCCAGGTTTATGTCATCCAGGTCCTCCTGGCCCATTATTATGAGGGTGTTGCCGTCTCTCACGTTCTGCTGCATCTCCCTGAGCGTCTCCTTGAGCAACAGGTCCTTGTGCGAGAAGTCGAGGATGACGACATCCTGGCGGACGTCTGCCACGAGAGGGGGCTCTGCGATCACCACCTTGTTCTTCGGGTTTGCCTCCAATGCTGCCTTCAGGTATCTGTTCTGCCTGTTGCCGATCATCAATATATAGGTCTTCTGCTCGACCGGCGCGGAGATATATGCCTTGTCATCTATAGGGAAGTCATCATCTGAATCTATCTCAAGGACTGTCTTTCCAGGCGGGAGCACGAACGTAGCACCCAACGCGGTGTTGGGCTCGAGCTTGAGCTCCTGCTCGCTCTTGCCGACCTTGAGAGTTATGGTCCGCTCTTTATCGTCGTAGTTCTTCACTATGACCTTTGATGTGTCGCCTAGCTCAAGGTCGACTATCCCGACGTTATCGGCCTCGGTTCCCAGGTCTATGAAATCCACTGCTATGCCCTGGCTCTGCAGGAGGTTCTTGATCACCAGTAATTCTTCTTCATCATCTATTATGAAGTCGCTGAACACGGTAACCTTGCCCTCTGCATCCAGCTGTTCCCCTCCGAACCTCACCGCGTCGCTGAGGCTGGTCGTGGTCTCGTAGGGCTCTATCTGTTTGAGAATTCTTGAGGCCTCTCCCCTGCCGGTGTTCTTGGCCAGCACCTCAGGGTTGTTCGCTGCCAGTATTATGGTGGTGCGCTCGCCGATGACGCCCCTGGCCATGTCCTTTGCCTTGTCAAACCTGGTCTTGCCGTTGTCTTGGGTCTGCATGCTGGCAGAAGCGTCGATGACGATGACAGAGTTCTTGGTGGTTATGCCTTCTGTGGTGTTGATGTATGGCGTGGCTATGGCTGCGGCCAGCAGGAGTATGGTCAGGAGCTGCATCAGGAAAAGGAGGTTCCTCAATAGGTATCTGAAGAAGGAATTCTGCTTTATCCTGCCCTCGCTCTTGAAGATGAACATCAGGCTGGAGATGACCTTGTCCTTGGGCTTGGGCCTTATGAGATATATGAGTATGAAGGGTATCAATGAGAGGAATGCCAGCGCTCCGGCTGCATTGAGGAAATACGGCTGCATATAGCTCTCAATAGCCATGCCTCTGCCTGATGGCTAGGGGTTTAAAAAGTTTATTATAAATCATGAACAAATCACCGTCGAGAAATCAAGATTTTTATGCTATTATGGAGTGGTGGCAAATAATATCAACTTATAATTTCATGCTAGTCAGATGAGTCCAGATGCTCCAGATACATCTTGAACGCTTTCCTGAAGGCCTGGGTGAACTTCATATCCTTGTCTTCCAGGAGGCGTTTGATCCCATCTATGGATGCGAACCGGCCTTCAGAGGATTCCTCGTTCAGAGTGATGGGGCCGTTGTGGTGGCAGATGAAGAGGCGGTGCCACTCGCGCTCCTTATCAATGAACAGTTTGAAGTCGCCGAGCATCTCCATCTTCACACCGGTTATCCCTGTCTCTTCCTGCAATTCCTTCATGGCTGTATCCTCATAACTATCTCCGGTCTCTACATGCCCTGAGGCAGAGCCCTCCCAATACAGGGGAGACAGGTCTTTGATTAGACTCCTTCGCTTGATATAGAGTTTTTCCTTATCATTTATCACGAAAACATAAGCTGCCCTATGTATCAGGCTGGGGTCTTTGTGGACCTGCTCCCTGGTCGCGGTCTTGCCGGTAGGCCTGTTATTCTCGTCCACGAGGTCGAATATCTCCGGCATATCGAACGGTAAAGGCAGTGATTATATAATATTTCCGCAGGATTGTGTATTGACTGCCTGATAGTTATAAATACAAAATTATATAAATGCGATATTATGACCAGGCATAAAATGCCGACTGACAAGGATAGAGTGTTGCCTGGCAAGATGCCTTTCGAGGTCAGGATATCCGATAACAGTGAAGGGCTGGACAAGCTGCCGCCTGAGATCGAACCCGAAGTAGTATACAAAGTGGCGATTGAATTGTTCTTCGAACAGCAGAAGGTCTTTGAGGCCGGGAGGTATCCCTTATACCCTGAGGGAGCCTATGCCACAGCGAACTGGCGTGTTAATCCCTCTGATAGCATCGATTTCTATGTGAGAGAGCTAGTAAAATTCTATGAGAATATTATGTCAGGAGGATATGACTCGGCTGAAGGGAAAAAAGACATCGGAGCCAAATATCTCAGGCCGAGGATGAGAAGGCAGCAGTTCCTTCCCGCAGGCGAGGACCTCGGAGACAGGATATTGGGGCTCGACGTATCATACTTGATGTTCTGCACACCTTATTGCGACTTCGGCATGCAATCGACGGAAACAGATAGTGAAGGCAAAACCTTTGTGCCATGGACACCTGAGAACGGGCTACTGGGAATCACTTCACACAATGATGTCTCTGAGCCGTTGTCAGGATTGATAGCATACACTTCGAGATACACCATCGAGGCTGATAAGATCTTCCCCGTGCTGATGCTCGCCTTCCAGTTCCTTCCCTATAAGCCGGGCGATAAAAGATGCGAGCCATAGGAAAAATTATTAATAGTACATAAGAACAGTCAAACCTATGTTGAAAAGACGCACGCTCATCCTGATTGTCATACTATCATTGATGATTACAGGGGCGGCTGCCGTGACCTTGATCTCTAAGAAAGATACTGCATCCGATGACCCCACACACCTGTTCACCAACACCACAGAAGAATATACCTTCATAGCCTTCGGCGACACGCAGGAGCCGGCCAACTTTGTGAAGGACAAGATAGTCGAATATGCCATTAGGTCGCGCCCTGACTTTGTCATACACCTGGGAGACAGCGTGGACAGCGCAGACCCCCATCAGTGGTGGATCTATGATTATAGCGAAGGACTCATTGAGGATGCCGGCATCCCAACCTATTCTATAGTAGGCAACCATGAGCTTGCCGATATGCTTGGCATCTACAACTCTAATGAGGAAAAGCTGTCCCTTTACTTCAAGAGGCACCCTAGGCTGAACAATAATCGCTGGTACAAATTCCAATACGGCAAGGTGACATTCTTCATGCTGGATTCTGAGGCCAACATCTCTGAGGGAAGCCCTCAGCGAAGATGGATCGCCCAGGCCCTGCCAAAGGTAAAGACGCCATACACTGTTGTAAGCATACACCGGCCACCCTACACAGGACTATGGAAGGATACAGACACCAGGGAGCTCACCCAATGGATGCAGACCGTCAGGCCGTTGAGCATGGTCCTGTCTGGCCACACGCATAATTACGAAAGATACATCATCAATGAGACGATCTACATAGTATCAGGCGGTGGGGGCAGCTCCTCGCATTTCTTCAAAAGGCAGCCCGATGACTATTGGAGATTCGAGAACGACACCGCCAACCATTTCATGCTCTTTAAAGTCACCGGTTCCAAGATGGTCGGGGAGATGATGGGCTATTTCCTGCTGCAGCAAAAGTTCGTCGTGTATGACAGGTTTACCATTGAATCCGGGTGATAAGCTTAATAAATGCAAGCCATGATCGGTCTCATATGAAGGCCACAGCCTACCATTCTTTCAGCACAGGTATACTGCCGAAAGGCTGCAGATACTGCGTGCGTGGGGAGAAACTTGTATTGTTTATCACTGGATTATGCAATAGCGGCTGCCTCTACTGCCCTATATCTGACAGGAAGAAAGACAAGGATGTCATCTTTGCGAATGAGTGGGACACCAGGTCCAAGGGCAGGCTTACGCCGAGAGTTGTCGACATAATCATCAAGGAGGCTAAGCTCTGCGATGCCAAGGGTGCTGGGATAACCGGCGGTGACCCGTTGATGGTAGTAGATAGGACAGTTCTTCTGATAAAGAGGCTCAAGGCAGAGTTCGGCAAGAGTTTCCACATCCACCTTTACACGCCGCTCAACAATGTCAAAAGCGGGAATCTGGCCATGCTCTCCAAGGCCGGCCTGGACGAGATACGCTTCCACCCGAAACTGGAAGATCCAAGGATGTGGCACAGGATAGACCATGCCTCTGAGTTCGATTGGGACGTGGGCGTTGAGATTCCTGTGATTCCAGGAAAAGAGAAAGAGACGAGAAAACTGATCAACTTCATAGACGGTAAGGTCAGCTTCCTAAACCTCAACGAGCTGGAGATATCTGATACCAACGCCCAGCATCTCGTGGAGAAAGGATTCATGCCCAAGGATGATGTCTCATACGGTGTGGCCGGGAGCGAAGAGCTGGCGATGAGGCTGTTGAGGTATTGCGAAGGCAAGAGGTTGAATGTCCACTACTGCACGTGCAAGCTGAAGGATGCTGTGCAGATGGCCGAGCGGATCAAGAGGCGCGCCAAGAATGTCGCGCTGCCGTCAGATATCATCACTGAAGACGGGATGCTGCAGCGCGGCGCGATATACCTTCCTGAGCTCAAGCCGGGATTCGGCTATAGGAGGAAGCTGGAGAAAGCTGATCTGTCTGAAAAATTAAGGATTGCCAAGCGGAAGCTGCCTTTCAAGGCTGAGGTGGATGAAGTCAAGATGCGGCTGCTTACTTCTATGAAGATTGTGAAGAAAAATGCCGGGGAGATCAAGAGGAAAGGATTGATACCCGCCATCGTCGAGGAATACCCCACGCACGACGCGATGGAGATAGAGATAGAGTTCTTGTGATATCAGCCCTGAGGCCGGTACTTGAAGACTCTCTCCAAGTCCCTCTTCAACACCAGATAGAATGTCTTGCCGGACTCGAGAATAATATTTGGAAATGTTTTCGTGCTGGCATAGAATGTACCTTGGTAATCCATATCTGCTTCAGACCTTTTGAAATCGACAGCATCAATAATATAGGGAGTGTCCCCATCCCAGCCTCCAGCAGGATTAAGCGGATTGAATTGGTGGAACCCATCATCATCCAGCACATAGACCTCATCTCTCGCATGGTAGGCCTTGTTTGCCACAATCATATCGTGTTCAAGATTCAACACCAGCCTTATGTGGCCACTTCTCATCCCGTCATCCCGTAGGGCATGCAGCCTGGCAACTGCTTCCAGGCCGCCGTTGTTCCACAGGTCGTGAAGGTCCATGTCTGGCATTTCAGGAAGGGTATTCCTTAAGGATTAATAAATCATTCGGCCTTCTTCTTATAGTCGGCTATCGCAGCGCGCAGCGCCTGGTCACCCAGGACTGAGCAATGCACTTTCAATGGCGGCAGGCCGCCGAGGCGCTTGATTATGTCCTTGGGCCTTATCTTCTCAGCCTCTTCTAAGGTCATGCCGCCTTTCTCTGTGACCATCTCCGAAAGGACAGAAGTCGATGCGATGGCTGATGCGCAGCCGAAGGTCCGCCATAGGCACTTCTTTATGCGGCCGTCGTCTATATGTAGCCACATCTTCATCACGTCTCCGCAGGCAGGGCTGCCTACCTCTCCCATGGCATTCGGTCTCATTTCATCAATCAACTTGTCTTCGTTCGCCATGTTATGCGGATGCAGGAAATGCTCCTTCACAGTGTCTGAATAGAACCACTGCTGCCCTGTCTCTTTTTTCTTTATGTCAGCCATGCTTATCACCTAACACATGTTCCATCGTCATGTTTAGTGCGGATATCTTACGGAGCCTCTCGACGATACCGGGCATCTTGTCCAGCACCTGGTCGATGTCCTTCTTGGTCGTCTGCCGGCCGAGGGTCATCCTTATTGATGAATGCGATATCTCATGCGGCATGCCTATTGCGGTTATAACATGCGATGGCTCCAGCTTGCTGGATGAACATGCGCTGCCGGTCGAGGCGTAGATGCCTTCCTCGCCCATCATGAGCAGCAGTGATTCCCCTTCGATGTTGAGGAATGAAATGTTGACGTTGTTCGGCAGCCTCTTGGTCGGGTGGCCGTTCAGCCTGGTCTCTGGCAACTCCAACAGGCCGTCGATTAGCCGATCCCTGAGCTTTCCGATCCTCGCTGATTCCTTTTCTCCCATCTTTATTGCGAGCTCCAGGGCCTTTGCCATGCCGACTATGTTGGCGACGTTCTCAGTGCCTGCGCGCAAGCCGGATTCCTGGCCGCCGCCGAAGATGATTGGCTGTATGCCTGTGCCCTTGCGTCTGAATAAGACACCTACACCCTTGGGGCCGTAGATCTTCGAGGCGTTTATGGTCATCATGTCCACGCCGAGCTTCTTCACGTCTATTTCCAGATAGTTAGTCGCCTGGCAAGCATCTGTGTGGAAAGTGACTTTGTTCTTCCTGCATATATCGGTTATCGCAGGGATGTCCTGGATGACGCCAATCTCGTTGTTGGCGTAGATGACCGAGACCAGGATGGTCTTTGCTGTGATTGCATTCTCCAGCTGCTTCAGGTCAATGATTCCGTCGGTGTCCACATCGATATAGGTAATGTTGAAGCCTTCTTTCTCCAATTGCTTGAAGCAGTTCATGACAGCAGGGTGCTCTATCTTTGATGTTATGAGGTGATTGCCCCTCTCCTTGTTCTGCCTGGCGAAGCCCAATATAGCCAGGTTGTCGGATTCTGTGCCAGAGCCGGTGAAGATCAACTCTTCTGGCTGGCAATTCAGATGGTTGGCTATCTTTTTCCTCGATCCCTCTACTGCGTTCTTGGCTTCCATGCCCATGTAATGCATGGAGCTGGGGTTGCCGAAACGCTCCTTCAAGTATGGGAGCATCTCTTTCAATACATCAGGATCCATCCTGGTTGTTGCAGCATTATCGAGGTATATCATTGTCTCCTCCAGCAATGGCCTGTGCAGTGGGACTTCACATGCTGGTCTACCATGCGCATTATCGGCATTATGGTCTTCTCCTGCAGCGAGTAGACCCTGCATTTTCCCTCTTGCTTGACCTTGACGAAATGGCATTTGGCCAGCAGCCTGAGGCTGTGGCTGACGTTGGACTGCTCTTCCTTGATATCCTCGCATATGTCCTTCACACACTTTGGCGACTTGTACAGGGACTGGATTATCTTCAGCCTTGTGCGGTTAGCAATGACCTCGAAGAACTGGTCATATGAATGGCATTTCATATGAAGCAGAATTCATATGTAATATTTAAAGGTTTCTATTTCTCCATCCAGATGCCGAACTCCTTGCCCCTTACCTTCTCCTGCGTGTGGACAGGGTATGAGCCTGGCTCTGCCGTGATCTTCAGCTCGTCTGCGCCGACCTTGTCAGCCATGGGCTTGTTCCACTTCTCCAGCAGCTTGAGTAGCTTCTCCGGCGCCTGGATATGCAGCTTTATCCTGTCAGGCTTCTGCATGTCTTCCTTCTTCCGCAGGGCCTGGACGCGCCGCATCAGCTCTCGGGCGAAGCCCTCTGCCTCCAATTCAGGGGTGAGGCTTGTGACAAGATAGATATTACCGTTCTTGAACGGGACTGAGACAATGCCCGAAGGAAGGGTCTCCTGCACGATTATGTGTTCCTTGACGATATTGAATTCATCACCATCTATCTTGATGACGTGCTTGCCTTTCTCGTCGATGTGCTTCTTCACGGCCTCGACAGATTCTGTCATGAGCTTGGCAATGATCTTGGCTGAATCCTTACCGAAGTCAGGGCCGAGCTTGTCATAGTCCACCTTGAAGGTCTTCTTCGCCTTGCCGTAATGCTTGATCACATCCAGGTCCTTGATGTTACACTGCCGCCTGACTATGTCCTTCAGGTCTATGAGAGCTTGGGTGGCCTTCTCATCCTCTGTCTCAACTACAGCATCTTTGAGGGGCCATCTCAAGCCGAGGCCTGCCTTCTCCCTTGCAGAGAGGATGGACTGTATGACATGCTTCATGCTATCGACCTGGTGTTCGAGCTCAGGATTCAACTTCTTCTCATCGAAGCCCGGCCACTGCCTGAAGTGGACGCTCTCCTCTTTCAGGCTGAACTTGTCCTTGATGTCCTGGTAGATCCTCTCAGATATGAACGGAACGAACGGGGCAAGCATGGTTATCGTCGGGAGCAGGACCTCTGCCACAATGCTCATAACTGTCTCCCTGTCCTCTTTCTCTCGCGTGAACTGTATGTATGTCCGTGATAGCTCCAGCAGGAGCTGCTCGAGCATGAGCGGGACTTCATTTATCCTGTTATCGTCCATGGCCAGCGTGGCATGCTTTATGGTGGAATTCAGCTTAGACAGCATCCACTTCTCCTCAATTCCCATCTTGACCTTGCCTGTCTCGCCTTCCAGCAGGTAGTTGTGCAGGTTCCATAACACTGAGAGCGTGCGGTGTTTCACCCTGATATCGTCGAAGTTGTAGTTAAGGTCAAGGCCGGGCTGCGCACCACCGATGGTGTAGAAGCGGAGCGTATCAGCGCCCTGCTTGTCTATGACCTCATAAGGTGAGATTATGTTGCCCACGCTCTTGGACATCTTCCTGCCCTGGGCGTCATTGACGAAGCCGTGCATGTAGACTGATTTATAGCTCGGCCTGTTCATCGATACCATGGAAGCGACGAAGAGCAGGTTGAACCAGCCGCGTATCTGATCCTTGCCTTCTGATATGTGGTCAGGCGGATAGAGCTTCTCGAAATTCTTCTTGTCATGCGGATAGTCCAGACAGGTCCATGAAGTCGTTCCGGCGTCTATCCAGACGTCCAAGACGTCCGGGATGCGCTTCATCTCCCCGCCACAGCCGCATCTGAATGTGATATTGTCTATGTGAGGGATGTGGAGGTCTTCAGGTACGGATCCTGCCTTCTGTTTAAGCTCATCTGCCGAGCCGATGACCTCGAAGTTCTCGCACTGGGTGCACTGCCATATCGGCGCAGGGCAGCCCCAGTATCGCTGCCTGGTTATGCCGTTGTCCCTAAGGTTCTCGAGCCAGTCATCGAACCACTTGTGGCCGGCCCAGTCCGGCACCCACTTGATCTCCTTGTTTAGCTTCCTCATCTCCTCGGTGAGGTCCTCGACCTTGAAGAACCACTGCTCTGTCGTCCTGAAGATTACCGGCTTCTTGCAGCGCCAGCAGTGCGGGTATTCGTGCTCAACCTCTGTGGTGGCTATCAGTGAGTGTCTCCGTTCCAGCTCATCCCTTATCTTGTTGTCGTCCTTCTTGGCTGTGAAGCCCTTGAACCCTTCTGGGAAGACGCCGTTCTCATCAAGTATGTTGAAGGCTGGGATGCCGTTTCTCCTTCCCACTTCATAATCTTCCGGTCCGCAGCCCGGCGCCATATGGACGAGTCCTGTTCCAGAGCCTGTATCAACATATTCCTCGCTGAGCACTACAGTATGGGTCTTCGGAGCCTCCTGCTTTATTGATGCATAGTCGAAGAGGTCTGCGAGCGGGTGCTCGTACTCAAGGCCTTCGAGCTGCTGGCCTTTCAGCTCTTCTCGGGTCTCGAACTGCTTGTTGGCAACTCCTTGGATGAATATGCCTGCAAGGGCTTTTGCCATGATCCATACCTCGTTGTCCACCTTTGCCTTGATGTAGTCAATCTCAGGCCCGGCCATTATGCCCAGGTTGAAGGGTATGGTCCAAGGAGTCGTGGTCCAAACTATTAGGTACGCGTTGTCCTTGCCTTTGACCTTGAACTTCAGGAAGATGGAATCATCCTTGACATTCTTGTACTCGAGCTCGTGTTTTGCCAGGCTGGTCGCGCATTCCTGGCACCAGTGCATGACCTTCTTGCCCTTGTACAACCGTTTGTTCTCATGGGCTTTCTTGACCAGCCACCACTCGCCCTCCATGAACTCCTTTGATATGGACATGTATGCGTTCTCGAAGTCCATCCAGACACCTAATCTGGTGAAGTCCTTGTTCATGATCTTCATGTTATCAGTGCACCAGGTGCGGCATTCGTCCATGAACTTCTGCACGCCGAAACCCGGGATCTCGTCCTTATGCTTCAGGCCGAGCTTATCCTGGACCTTCAGCTCTGTAGGAAGGCCGTGCATGTCATAACCGGCCCTGTCCCATACGTCGAAACCGCGCATGCGCTTGTATCTCAGCAGGGCATCCTTGAGAGATTTGTTCCATGCCAGGCCGATGTGCATCTTCCCGCTGGTGTAAGGAGGTCCGTCCAGGAAATAATAGGGCTTATTGCCCTTGACCTTGTCCCTGGCCTTCTGGAATATCCCTCCATCTGACCAGAACTTCAATATTCCCTCTTCCACCTGCTGCGGGTCGTACTGCATAAGCACTGGCTAGAAGGGATTGGTTTTTAAAGGTTTTGGAGGGTAAGGCTTTTTTGTAACCTCATCCATGTTAAGTCACAAAAACTTATGTCAATATATATCGGTCACTTTCTATACCGGTCACTCTTAAGGTCTTGTCAAGCAGATGACATTAAAGGATTCCTGGAGTGTTGGAATCACCTCTATGCGGCCTTCAGGTGCTGCCCTCCTGCACAATTCCATCAACTCCTTATTTGTATAAGTACGATACTCATATGCCCTGATGGTCTTAAGAAATCGTATCCCTAATCGTCCAATGATCCTTTTAGCCGGCTTATCAGATCCCCTTACATATCTGAAGAAACTCTTCTCAGGATGGATAATGATTATCCGGCCATTATCGGCTAGTAGACCATAAAATGCGGCCAGGATCCTCTCAGACACATCTGGTTCAAAATACATTGATCTCTTGAATAAGACAATGTTAAGCTGTCCTCTCATCTTCAATATCTTTTCAGGGATACCTTCTCGCAGGTCTGCCAATATCTTAATGATCCTTGGATCGTTCGGCACTTGAGAAAGCATATTTTCTAGCATATCGACAGCAAAAACCATTTTTGCACGGTGATGGATGAATAATGAGCTCATATGCCCTGTTCCGCAACCACAATCAACCACGTTCGCATTAATCATCTGAGAGCCCAAATTGCCGATCAGAATAGTATCAATATTTGATAATATGCCTGAATCCATCCGATCATACCACAATGAAGTCAGTTTCCATCCGAGCTTTCCTTTCATATGCCCTGTTGAGAAAGGCCTATCCTTCCTTTTACTAAAAGTCTCATTGAAATAATCGCTTGATTTCCCGTATTTATTTTCGAGGGCCATCAACCTCTTAGACGGATACCTTGTCTTTCTAAGGAATTTCATCCTTTTTTCTATCTCCTCCGCTGCTTGTTTGAAATTATCAGGCCTGAAAAATATGTCCAGCGCAATTTTTTGAAGATTATCCAGCAAGGATTCCATGCTTTCATATATCCTTGATATCTCGCCCTTACTTATCGATTTGTCTGCTTCTTCCAACAATTTCGGGAAGCGCTTATGTATCGCTCCTCGACTGAAAAAATATGACTTCAACTCAAGCCATTCAGGTCTTGTCAGACCAAGCTGTTCGCTGAACATCCTAAGATTATCAGTGAATTTTCTTACGTCCTCATGCTGCAGGAAGTATTCATAAATCGGTAATCCAGTGATTGCCTCGCATTTTGCTCTTTCAACCATTAGGCCATGTCCCCTTATACGAATAAAATGTTGTCCTTCGGATCTTCAAGCCTTTCAGCATCTTCTTTTTGATTGTCTGAGGGAGATCAGATGCCTGGATAAGCCCTTTAGCGAACGTCAGGATCTCTGACCTGAATCTTTTTGACCTGTTCGGATAGCTGAAATATGTCCAGTTGATTAGCCTTCTCATGATCTCCTTGGGAAGGAAATTTTCATCCACATAAGTGCGTAAACTTATCGGGTATATCAGGGAAAAAAGCCTCCCTTTTTGACATGCCCACCAGAAACTCATTACAGGCTCGAATCTTGCCCCTTTCTTCAATATCAATGGAGTATGGAAATCGAGATAATAGTACATCTCTTGGTAATACACATA
Organism: Nanobdellota archaeon; assembly: GCA_018816705.1. Taxonomy (GTDB): domain Archaea; phylum Nanobdellota; class Nanobdellia; order Woesearchaeales; family JAHIVG01; genus JAHIVG01. The sequence goes on along the minus strand of JAHIVG010000063.1, from coordinate 19,976 downwards.
ATTTGATATCCTTACATCCGTAGATACCCTTATCTCACTGGACAGGTTGTATTTGATCAACAAGAAATAAAATTCCATGAGGCCTTGGTATATCTTCAGGCATTGGTCATCATCGATCGTCTTCAAAAGGTTATCCAAGAGAAATCTCTCGTCTACGCGTTCTTGGATCATGTATACCTTGAAAACCTTGCGTGATGGATCGCCAGGTTTGGGGAGATGAGGATGCACCTTTATTTCATATTCCAGGAGCTTGAATCTTGGGCTGATACTCTGGAATCTTTTTTGAAATTCTTTCATCCAATAAACATAATCCAAGACAAGTTTGACATTTTTTGTCTTGAATACCATCTTCACTACCTTGTTGGCCAGAAAATGAGCAGGGTGTGCCTTTGCCGTGACTTCATAACCCTTCCCGATGACTTCAGTTCTATTCTCTCCTAAAGTCAACAAAACTCCAGAGATCGCTCGTTTTCTTTGGTTGATTCTGCTGATACCAATATCATCTGGGGCTGAATCTGACCTTCCCTCGTAAAACTCCGATAATCTCTCCAATTCTAAAGCGAGTTCCTGCGCATCCTTGATGTCTTCAGGCAACTCATATGCTTCAAAGCATCTTACAGCCATATCCATAGCTTCAGATAACTTCTTAACCTTGAAAATCCTATGTTTATCGAAATATCTCGGTCCTATCTCCTCATCCAATTCTTGTTTGTCGAGCAATATCTTAATTTCGAGGGGGTTCATTTATACCATGGAAATTAGATCATGCGTTTAAATAATTTGTTGATAATCGGCAATAAAAGTGTAAACTCTTTTGTTTGATAATGGTTTTGGGTGGGAATCAAGAATGAAATAATTTTTCTTTAATCAGATGCAGGTCCGACCTTATTGCCTTCGTTTCACTCTTGATGCCTGCCATCTGGCCTTTCATACCCGAAATCTGACCATTGATATCTGAAATCTGGCCATTTATACTTGATATATTACCATTTACCATACTTGCATTCTCTTTTAGTCCATCGATTATACCCTTCGTTCCGCTGATGATCCCTTTCATTCCTCCGATTTCCCTATCTAATCTGTATACCTTGCTTTTTAATGGAGCGAGATAATAAAGCCAAAGGACGAATACTGCGAATATGATGGATCCAAACCATTCAAATTCCATAGGGATCTGCATCCCAGCAACTGTCACAGGATCATTGGTTAAGATAGCCATTATCAATAGAGGGATTGCGATGACAATGACGAAAAAATCTCCCTTATCATTTATGAATGATCTGATTTTTTTCTTGTTGAATAAATATGATATTATGTACAATAATATAGCGATACCAAACAACAACCACAGCGCGAGCAAATATTGCATACAAAAATTCTTATTTTGATTATTTATAAAGTTTACCGTCGAAATTCCGGAAATTTTCCGGACCAAACGAAATATTATCACACTATACTCCAATGATTTCCGCCATGACCTTATATGCTTCTCTCAAATCACTGTTGTATTTATCAACATGATTCTGCCAATTGTCAGGTTTCTTGGGTTGATTCCCTTCAAGAACTGTCTGGACAAAGGGCGTGTGAAAATTACCGCAACAGACCGCAATCATTCCTTCCTGCTTGTGCTTGAACTCCAATAAATCCTGTGTCCAGAATTCGTAATGCCTTACTTCACCCATATACTTCTCAAATTCACCCCCCAAATCAAATAACAATTCCAAATCTAAATCATGTTCTGTCCAGTGCGCCATAATTTTCCAGAAATTCTTAATGGCAACTGCTTCGTCAATGAATCGGAATCTCTTTTCCTTGTATTCAGCAATTATCAAAGGGACTCCTTGTAATAGGAACCTCTCATTGTCCCATCCAAGCCGATCGTACATCACAAAGGGAGTCATAGCCTCTGCAAGCCTTTCAGGGACGAGGTAAAGTAATAATTTTTGGCCGATATCCACTTCATCGGATTCTGGAAGATAGGAGAAAGGCATATTGCCCACAATTGCTTTGGTGAGTACTGCAGCCGACATTGGGTGGCACAGACTCAGGACTTCATCATCTCCCTCCATCTTCAATGCAACTGTCCCTTCTAAAGAACTTATCAACTCAAGCACAGATTCTTGCGGGATTTCCTTGCCATGATTGCCCGAGCCCACTATAACATATTTGTTATCCTCATCCCTAACAATACTCGGTTCATTAACCATTTTAAAGTGGGAAACGACAATGATTATTAAAAATTTCCATTTTGGACTAAAAGACAAATTATTTATTATCAAGGATTATCCTTTCCATAATGAACATTTCTAGGCTGTCGCGGGACTCGCATCCTATTTTGACCAAGACCAAGGCTGTGATGAAGGTCAAGAAGCTCCTTCCAGGGGAGAGGTTCCAGAGCTCTTCTCCGACGCCGTTCATCGGACACTCGGGCTATCCGTATGTGAATGTCGGGCTTCTTGCCCCGCCTGTGATGGTTGATAATGTCTGGGAATACGATGCGCCCCTGCACTGGTCTGCCCAGGACTATCAGATACCCAAGATAGTTGAGTTCAGGTCCTCGCTCATCAATTCCAGGACCAAGGCCAGCGTGAAGAGCCGAGACAGGATGCTGGAGATAAGCCAGGAAGTAGGGCTTTCGTCAATACCGGTGGACATCGACGTCACGCTGAAGAAGAAGCCAGAGTTCCTGGCTGCCTTCGACAACATCGCCATGCCCCTCGGCCCGTATGCCGAGCTGAAGAAGGTCGAGCTGAGCTCCACTCCCAAGATACCCCACAAGGTGGATAAGGTGTCCAATGATGAGCTGAAGGCTGTTGAAGGGATCACCTACCTGTATGATTCCGGGTTTGACGAGCATTACCTCACCAAGGTGCTGAGCGTGGGCGCGCTTGGCCTGGACAAGAGCAAGCGGATGGTTCCGACGAAGTGGTCTATCACGGCCACCGATGACATGCTCGGCAAGCATATCCATAAGGAGTTGCTGGATCTTCCTGAAGTGGACAACCTTGCTTTCTATGGGAGCTATCTGGGGAATTATTATCTGGTTCTGTTCTTCCCTGGCCTGTGGAGCTATGAGCTCTTCGAGATGTACACCCCCCGGACGAAGTGGAATAAAAGCCCGAAACTGCATTATATGACAGACCATGAGGACATGAACGGCAGGAAGGACTATGCTGAGAGCACTGCCGGTGGGTATTACGCTGCCCGCTTGGGCATCATGGAGAAGCTGAAATCGATGAAGAGGCAAGGTCGGGTGCTGGCATTGCGCTTCATCACAGAGGAATATACCAATCCCCTTGGCGTGTGGGTTGTTCGAGAGGCTGTCCGGAAGGCCATGAAGGCGAAGCCGATACAGTTCTCGGGCAAGGAGCTTGCGATCAGGTATGCAAAATCATTCGCCAGCAAGAAGTTCGGACAGGACATAACAGAGATACTCCAGAGGAGCATATTATTGACGAAGGGCGAGCAGAAGGGGTTGGTGGCGTTTAAATAGATGATGGTAAAGAATCATCGGATATTCTTCAGCCTTTCCTTGAGTTCGTCGATGAATGTCTGTGTGTAGACCTCGAATTTCAACTTATATTCTTTCCATGTGGCTTCAGTCACGGGCCTGCCTTCATAATGGACTCCATTCCTTAACAATCTCATGGTCTCGATTGTCCTCCAGTCGACATCCCATTCTTTGTGCTTTGTACAGATATAAGCATAGAGGCATTTGTGATTGTCAGAGATTATCTTTTCAAATAGCAATATACCTGCAACTAACTGCCTGATAATCTCATAATGATTGCTCCACAGCAAGCCAAAATTATTTTTCTTGTCAAGAACCACCGGTCACAGACCGGTGGCATGAAGTACCTGCAGCTTCACAATTGATGTGGTTCTTGACACTCAGAATTCCACGACCGGTGATTCTTGAGCACACAGAATCCCACTTTGACCACCCATCATAGATGAGTGGAATTCTGTTGTTTCAAAAAGGGCTGTTGCGTCTTTTTAATTAATCTATGTCGAGCTCTGCATTTTCAAGAAGTGTTTTTGCTTTTTCCGAATCGACCTCGTTTGCCTTTTTTATTGAGCCTGTATCAACGCATTTGTCATATGCTATTTTAAGATCTTCTATTTTCATGCTGCCACCTCCGCTATATCGTGGATATTTCCTTTAACAAAAAAACCTTTAACTACATTCTTCATCAAACCTGAATGTATGCTTCTGATCTTCTCTAATGTTGGATAGCTATGCACTGATATGTCTCTGCTTTTTCCTTGAACGCCCAGGCCTTCCCATATAGTTCCAAACCTAAACCCTTCTGGATCACCAAAGATAAAAACATCAACATCGCTTTTAGTGTGCCAGTCTGAACGAGCAAAGCTTCCAAAAATAACAATTGTTCTTGCCTTTTTTAAGCTTAGCAATTCGTAAAGCAATCCTGACTCATGCAATTTATTCAATGCAAATAATCTCTTCTCGATATGATACTGCTCATTGTCCCAGTTTGCCATGTAATAAGGCATTTTTCCTATAGGCTTTTTTCTTATAATGAGCTTATCAGAGCAATATTTCTTGAGCCATTTGTTTGCCACAACATCACTCACTTTTGCAGTTTTCACAATATCATGAAAATGCCAGTGCTTAGTAGCTTCATTAAAAAAGAGCTCTAATACTCGTTCTTCCTTTGATGGATATGCCATTTTACTATGCGTAAGACTTAGTATTATTTAAATCTTTTGGTATCATGGCTGCTGTTTTAGAAGGGCTCATTGCCTTCCGAGCTCCTGTATGAGCGGATTGAGATAAGCGTCAAGCCTGGGGTCATGGAAGAATTCCCTGGCCATCACCAAGGCGTCTGATGCGTTCAGCTCGTTGAAGGCCTTGAAATGCGTGAACTTGGACTTCTGCGGCTTGCCGTCCTTTATTATCTCCTTGAGGTCAGCCCTCCTGGCACCGTCAAGCTTTTCCTGGTAGGCATCCTGCTCGAACTTGAAGTAATGCGCATCAACATGATGGCAGGAAGCTAGGCTCTCGTCGAATATGGCATGGAAATAGGTCTCACCCATCCTCTCGCCAGTGGGATCATCCAGCCTGGTTATCTCGAGCCATATCTCATCGCCGTAGGAAGACCATCTGACATTATACTGGCAAGCCATGTCCTGCAGCGCCTGGCCGTTCCTGGCGTGCTCGTCATCGAAGATGGCGATGTCATGCCGTTCTGGGGAGTCGACGATATCACTTAGGGTGGGGGTCTGGATAGGGGAATAGTTATTGTCGAAGAACAAAACATCATTGTCCATGAACATCGCCATGGGATAAGGGTCCACGACTTCCTGCTGGACCTGGATGTACATGGTGTCAGGGTATTGCTTGGATAATGTTTCTAGTAAAGTCATGAAACCAGGCCTGCGCATGGTGTAGGAAAAATTAGATTCTCCCTCGATGGTTATCATCGTGCCTGCCCCGGGCTTGAACTCTGCGATGGATGTGGAATCCAGGTAGAGCGGCTCGCACTCAACTGTCACGCTCATGTCCACTGAACCATAGCCATCCGGGAGCCCGATGTCTTCCATCTTGACAAGGGTGCTGATACCTTCTTCGCGGGTGTCTGGCATGGTGGTTGATAAGATTATGATGTTTATAAATATTTGGGGGGCCTTCAACCGAAAAAGTTCCTGACTGAAATGCACCCACCGGGAGCATTAAGATTAAGTATCCTTGCGGGAGAAGGGTAAAAATCAGATATGTAAGTGCCTTCCGGATTCCTCTCCCGGCCGATGGGCTTGACCAATCCTTCACCCCCGAACCTTATGCCAAGGTCGTCTGTAACGATCAAGTTTTGAGTTGATTTCATGGTCACTATACGACCCTTATGACCTATCATGCCTGATACGTTGGCATTGTCTGTCAATACGCACAACTCCAGGTCCACTTGTTGCGGGAGGACCAATGTGCCCTTGAAATCCCTCACTTTGATTGATGAACCTACATGTTCCGGCTTCGCACCCTCACCATCGAACATCATTGTGTAGCCTCCGGTCAGCTTGAATTCCAGGTCGTTACCTGCAGAGTATACATCGATTACCATATCATCAAAAGTCGGATAGATGCCTAGCACACGTGAAGAAACACGTTGGGCTTGCCTAAGCACTTCATCAGTAAATAATGGGCGATTAAACATATCCTGATAATGATTGGCCTTACGCCCGTGCTCGAAAATCCCTGTGTGCATCTCTCGTGCTTGCCTCATTGCTTCCTGCATCACTGATATTATATCCATATTGGGAACGTGGAAACCGACAAAGAAATCGACCGGTTGGAAGTCATACTGACACCTCTTGGCCTGGTCTCCCAGGACTGCATAAGCCTCTGCAGCCTCCTTGAACCTCTGTTCTGCTTGAGGATTGCCTGGATTCCTGTCAGGATGGTTCTCTAGCGCAATCTGCCTATAGGCCTTCTTTATCTGCTCCTCGTTTGCGTTCCTGGGGACGCCCAATACCTGATATAGATCCCTTATCATGATTGAGCAGGAGGAAGCATCCCATTTATAAACCTTTTTATTATTACCACTTAAAAGTAACTAAATAACCGAAAGATTTAAATATCAGTGAATATCCCGAATACAAAATGGATGAAGACATGGGAGAAGAACGTTTTCGAAAGCTATTAGAGGATTTGAAGAGGATTGGGTTGAGCGCAAGCGAAGCTAGATTACTTTTCAAAGACTGTGCGTTTCCGGCCGCCCTGATTGCATATCAATCCCTGTTATCCTCAAGGAGAGAACAAGAGAACCCATCTGATAGTGTCTACATTAATAAAGACCTCACTGGAAAAGGAGACTTTCCCTTTTATCTCGGTTTAAGAGATAAAATGGTGGTTCCGAGAGAGGAGGATCCATTTAATAGGAAATCTGATACCCCGCGGATTGAGTATATTATCGATAAGACTCCAGCAGACAGTGGATTCTGGTCAGAGGGATTGTCTGACAGGGAAATCAGGGAAATGAATCTGCCATGTCATAATCAAGAAGAGCGAAGACTTGCGTCTTTACCTGGAGACAAATTCGAGATCAGCCTCTTGAGGACAATCTATGATGATATGGTTGATATGGTAACAGACACCCATAGAAGAAAGGATGACCTGATAAGCCCTTATCATGTAGGTGATTCCTTGGGCCCAGGAATATTTGAGGAATCTAACATTAAGGATTTGCAGAACTGGACAACTCCCCGCAGGACGTCAAGGGCGGATAATCTCAACCCGATGCTGTACATCTCTTCCGAGGTCAGGCAGGTGGAAAGGATGGCAGGAGAGCTGTTCAATGACCCTGATTATATAGAGCGCGAAGCGAGGGCGATTGTGGCCGGGATGTCACATGATTTCCATGGCATGAACACATTCTTTACGGATTCGAGGTTCGACGATGCCATCTCAAGGCGGTACGATAAGGTAGTCGTGCCTACCCTGGCGGAAAGGATGTCGGGCACGGCTGAATGCGAAGGATTCAGATTCTTGTCATTATATGAGCCTGAATTATCAGAGACTGCCATCTTAGATGCCGTAAGGACACGGATCGACAGGGTTGATTATTGTAAGGACCAGGTCGCTGGAACCCTGTTCAATGAAAAATTAAGACGCCAGTATGGCAAAAGGGTAGGTCCTATGGTTCAGATGATGCTATCCGGTCAGCTATAGCTCTTGACGAGATACCCTATCCTTCTAGAAAGCTCTACTGCTCCAGTCACAGGGCTCTTGATACCATCCATCATGCCCTGGTCCAGCCTCGGGTCGATATAGGTGTCGATCCCTCTGGGCCTGAACTGTACGAAAAGGAGAATACCATCCTGGTCCTCATCAACCATCATGCCTAATTCTTTATGCTGCTTGAGCTTCCTTATCATGGCCTCATCCCAGACCATGACCTCCTCCGTGAAGAAGGACCTCCGCTCCAGGATCCTATCGATGGCCTCCTCGTGATGGCCGTACAGGGTGTTGGCCATCTCCCTCATGTCGCCCTCGCTGGGAAAGACATCGTACACCACTGACACCCTGCCGCCTGTCTCGGTGTTCCTATGCACCAGGAAAGCATCCCAGCTCAAGGTGACTTTCTCAGGCCTGCCGGCCAACCTGCGGAAATAGTCAGGGACATGAATGTCATCCACCATATCGTTGATGACAGCCTCGTGTATCAGTATCCTGTTGCAGAAAGGCAAACCGATTAGCTGCAGCTGGGCGTCGAGCTCCTTCTCGAGCGGGGTCATGTAGGGCATGGGCAAGGGGTCATCATAACAGCTTAATAAAGATTAGCACTTCAGAGTAGACAAAAGTTTTATTAATATGGCCTATTACCCTTATAATCATGGGTGGAACCGTCCTTTACGCAAGGCCCTTTCCATGGCTGCTGCCATCGGAAGTCCCGATAGATGTCTACAAGGAATATGACATCCTAACAGCTCATACCCCTGGAACTGCTTTGGCCATGACTGAAGAGAATCATGACTCGATAGACGGTTATATCCTCGGCCATAGTATGCTGAAGGATGACGTGCCGGTCAAGGTAGCTGATGAGTGCCGCAAAGGCTATTACAGAAAGCCTAGCAAATGGCGCCAAGCTGCAAAGGAAAGATTCCCTGAAGTGTTCGCACAAATAGGCCCACAGGACTTCAAATTTGATGGCTACCATGAGCTCTTTGACGCTGATGCGGGATTATACCTGTTCAAGGAATTGGCTGATAGAGACATCATAGGGAAAAAACCGGTATTATTCTTGACCGTCTTCCCAGTCGGCTGCCCGATACAGACAAATGATGCTTTGAAGCTTCATCTTATAGGGCTCCCTTATAGGCCGGAAGAGATAGTTAACTGGTTCTCGAAGAACATAGCATAAGGATTGTCCCTCAATGCTTTCTTGCCCTGTGCTTCGCAATATAATCAGCTATCCTCTCGGCCAGCAGGTCTGCATCTTCAATAGAGTCGATGCCTTTGAAGAAATAGGCAGGCACATCCTTGTGCTTGTCATTAAACATGCCGCCATCCCAGAAGAACACCGCAGAGACGATACAGGAAATATCGGCCGAATAATCCAGTACTATGACATTCTCAGAGAAGAAGCTCCTTTCCCTGAGGATTCCACTTATAGCATCTTCATAATCATCTGGGGTTATTCCCCTTAGAAGATCCATGTTCTGCCTGCTTGGCTCGACCTCATATTCGACAGCGATCTTCCCTTGGGTTCCAGTCCGAGTCTCAACTATGATCTCGGATGGATTAGAAAATCTGTCCCTCACTCCAAGGTCCGCCGGATCCCCAATAGGAAACTGGGCCTGGTTTATATCCGCCTGCTGATAAAGCCTCCTGCTCACGAACGGATGCCCTACCCGCTGTAGTTCCCTTGTGAGGGCGGTCTCAAGAGGCGTCTTATATGTCATGACTCTGGAGAGGTGATAAGTGATATATTAATGTTATGGTATAGCCAGCCATTATCAACAACGTTTATAAAACATCCTGGAATCCCCCTACTCATGGGGCTCCTTGACACCATCCAGTCTCCGCAGGACCTGAAACTGCTCGGCGAGAAGCAGATGCGGGCGCTGGCAGGAGAGATAAGGCAGGAGATAATCAGCACGGTCTCAAAGACAGGAGGCCATCTCGCGCCCAGCCTGGGAGTTGTGGAGCTCACTATCGCCCTCCATCACGTATTCGACTCGCCCAAGGACAAGATAATCTGGGATGTCGGCCATCAGAGCTACACGCACAAGCTCCTCACCGGGAGGAAAGATAGGTTCCACACCATAAGGCAGTACAAGGGCCTCTCAGGATTCCCAGCCATGCAGGAATCAGAACATGATGCCTTTGGAACAGGCCACAGCTCGACATCCATCTCCGCAGCCCTAGGCATGGCCAAGGCACGCGACCTGAAAGGGGAGAGGCACAGCGTGATCGCAGTGATAGGCGACGGCGCCCTGACAGGCGGCCTGGCCTTCGAAGGCCTGAACAATGCAGGCCACCTCAAGACCGATATCATCATAATCCTGAACGACAACGGCATGAGCATCTCGAAGAATGTCGGCGCGTGGTCCAATTACCTGCACCGCATGGTCACCATCCCCCACTACGCCAATGTCAGGGAGAAGATCAACCGCATCAAGAACCTCCCGCTGGGCAAGCAGGCAGCAAACCTGATACTCGGCTTCGAGAAGACGGCAAGGGCGCTATTCAGCCCGGGCATGCTGTTCAGGCAGCTCGGCTTCAACTACTACGGCCCGATAAACGGCCACAATATAGGGAGCATGGTGCATGCCCTGGACAATATCAAGAGGCTCAAGGGCCCCATCCTCCTGCACGTACGTACCAAGAAAGGAAAGGGATACAGGTTCGCAGAGAAGGACAAGACCAGGTTCCATGGCATAAGCAAGTTCAATGTGGGCAACGGGAACGCAATAAAATGCGACGGCCCCATCTCATATACGGACGCTTTTTCCCAAATGCTATTACGCCTGGCTGAAAGGGACAAGAGGATAGTCGCGATAACCGCTGCCATGGCGCCAGGAACAGGTCTTGACAGGTTTGCCAGGCAATTCCCCTCGAGATTTTTTGATGTCGGAATCGCCGAGCAGCATGCGGTAACGTTCGCTGCAGGAATGGCCGCTCAGGGCTTCAGGCCGGTTGTGGCAATATATTCGACCTTCTTGCAGCGTGCATATGACCAGATAATACATGATGTCTGCCTACAGAATCTTCCTGTCGTGTTCGCGATAGACCGGGCAGGACTTGTAGGCGATGACGGCGCAACGCATCATGGCTCATTCGACCTGGCTTTCTTAAGGACTGTGCCAAACCTGGTGATAATGGCGCCGAAAGACGAGAACGAGCTCGGCAGGATGATGAAGACAGCCTTAAACCACAATGGGCCTGTGGCCATCAGGTATCCGAGAGGATGCGGCGAGGGAAGGAAGGTCTATGAGGAGCCCAAGCCTGTCAAGATAGGCAAGGCCAAGGTCTTGAGGAAAGGCAGGAAGACAGCAGTGATCTGCATCGGCCCTTGTGTGACTATGGCCTTGGAGGCAGCCGAAGAGCTGGATGCGGACTGCACGATAATAAATGCACGCTTCGCCAAGCCTTTGGACAGGAAGAGGATCCTGGACGCGGTGAAAGGCGCCAAGAAGGTCCTTACTATAGAAGAGAACTCTCTGCAAGGAGGTTTCGGCTCAGCCATACTCGAGCTGCTGCAGGAGAACAACATTAAAATACCGGTAGAGCGCATAGGGATACCGGACGAGTTCATCGAGCACGGACCGCAGGGCATCCTGAGGAAAAAGATAGGGTTGGAGAAAGAGAACATAAAGAGGAAGCTGGCATGAAGACCAGGAAAGTAAAAATCGGAAAACTGCACATCGGCGGAGGCTCACCCATAAGTGTGCAGAGCATGACCAACACCGATACCAAGGATGTCAAGGCCACGGTTGCGCAGATAAACCAGCTAGAGGACGCGGGCTGCGAAATAATCAGGGTCGCTGTGCCGGACATGGAATCAGCCAAGGCCTTGAAGGAGATAAGGCAGGAAATCAATATCCCCTTGGTGGGGGACATCCATTTTGATTACAGATTGGCGCTCGAGGCTGCCAAGCATGTGGACAAGCTCCGTATAAATCCGGGCAACATCGGTGACGAGGAGAAGATAAGCAAGGTAGTGTTTGTGGCAAAAGAGTATTCCCTGCCCATAAGGATAGGCGTGAACCTCGGCAGCCTGGAGAAGGATATGGAGGCCAGGCTCGGCCTGACAGCAGGAGCCATGGTGGAATCGGCCAAGAGACATATCGAGATACTGGAGAAGAATGATTTCCATGACATCGTAGTGTCGCTGAAGGCGTCAGACGTCAACAAGACCATTGAGGCGAACAGGCTGTTCTCAAAGTGGCATGACTATCCACTGCACCTGGGCATCACAGAAGCAGGCACGGCCTTCACAGGCACGATAAACAGCTCTGTAGGCATGGGCATACTGCTCAGCCAGGGCATAGGTGACACGATAAGAGTGTCATTGTCAGGCGACCCTGTCGAAGAGGTCAGGGCAGGCTGGCAGATACTGAAGGCGCTGGGGCTGAGGCAGCGCGGAGTGAGCGTAATAGCATGCCCCACGTGCGCCAGGAATGACATTGACGTTGCGGCCATTGCCAAGGAGCTGGAAGAGAAGACAGCAGGCATCAAGAAGCCGATGAAGATAGCAGTGATGGGATGCTCGGTCAACGGGCCAGGTGAGGCCAAGGAAGCAGACCTTGGAGTTGTCGGAGCCGGCGAGAAGGTCCTGCTCTACAAGGACGGGAAAGTCATTGATAAGATTGAGGAAAAGGATATCATCAGCACCCTGCTGAAGGAGATTGGCGGATGAAGAGACTGGTCATACTCGGCAGCACCGGAAGCATCGGCCAGCAGGCGCTGGACATAGTCCGGAGTCATCCTTCCGAGTTCAAGGTAGTGGGGCTGTCATGCCATTCCAATGTCAAGCTACTCAAGGAGCAGATGAACGAGTTCAAGCCTGAAATGATAAGTGTATATGACAAGGAGAAGGCTGAAATGGTTTCGGCTGAATCAGGCATGGCAGGGCTGAAGAGGATCGCTTCCCTGGATGGGGCAGACACTGTGCTGAATTCATTGGTGGGCAGCATAGGAGTGGAGCCGACGGTTGAAGCCATTAAAGCCGGGAAGGAGATTGCGCTGGCCAACAAGGAGACCCTGGTGAGCGCAGGAAGTATAGTGATGGACCTTGCTCGCAAGCATAAAGTAGAGATAAAGCCTATCGATTCTGAGCACTCAGCCATATTCCAATGCGCGCAGACAGGGGACAAGATAAGGAAGATCATGATAACATGCTCTGGCGGCCCTTTCATGGAAAAGACGATTGACGAGATGAAGAACCTGAAGGCGGCAGACGCGCTGAAGCATCCCAACTGGAGCATGGGGAAGAAGATAACCATTGATTCAGCCACGCTGATGAACAAAGGGTTCGAGGTAATAGAAGCACATATGCTCTTCGGACTCAGTTATGATGACATCAAGGTCGTGGTCCACCCGCAGAGCATAATACACTCGCTCGTGGAGTTCGAGGACAGCTCTGTGTTGGCGCAGCTCGGCTGGCCAGACATGAAGATACCCATACAATATGCGCTGTCGCATCCCAAGAGGATGGAGACAGCCATGAAGCCGCTCGACCTGGTGAAAGTGGGAAAGCTGACATTTGACGAGCCGGACCTGGAGAGGTTCCCCTGCTTAGGATATGCTTACGAAGCCGGCAGGATCGGAGGGAGCATGCCATGCGTGATGAACGCGGCCAATGAGGTCGCGGTTAAGGCATTTTTGGATGGCACAATCGGATTTTCAGACATCCCCAGGCTGATCAAGGAGCAGATGCAGAAGCATCAACCTGTCATGAGGCCTGAGCTCGATGAGCTGCTCGACCTGGACAGAAAGATTAAAAAGGACACCGCGAAGGTAATAGGATAATGACAAACTACGCGTTGATCACTTCAGCAGGAAAGGGTAAAAGGATGAATGCGAAGATGAATAAGCTTCTCATGCTGCTGAACGGCGAGCCCATCCTGGCCAAGACCCTCAGGAAGTTCCAGGACTGCAAGCGGATAGGCAAGATCATCGTGGTTGCGAACCACCATGACCGAGAGGAGATAGAGGGATTGTGCAAGGAGTTCTCAAAAGTCCAGGAAGTGGTCACTGGCGGCGAGGAGAGGCAGCATTCGGTGCACAACGGGCTGAAGGCGATAACCGGCTCAGATGATGATATAGTCGTGATACACAACGGCGCCAACCCCATGGTGGATGAGGGCACGATAATCAGATGCATCGAGGCAGCCGGGGAACACGGTGCGGCTGTCTGCGGGTTCAAGGCAAGGGACACCATCAAAGAGGTGGATGAGGGCTTTGTCAGGAAGACCCTGGACAGGCAGAGGCTGTGGCAGGTGCAGACGCCCCAGGCGATCAATCTAGGGCTTGCTAAGGAGGCATTCGAGAAGGCTTCTGCTGAAGAATATATAGGCACGGATGATGTAATGCTCGTCGAAAGGCTTGGGAAGAAGGTGAAGATGGTCGAGTGCCCTCCCGACAACATCAAGATTACGCTGCCTAACGACCTTTCGCTAGCAAATGACATGCATTCGCGGATAGGCTTCGGCATGGACTCTCACCGATTCTCTGAAAAGGAAAAGCCGCTGATGCTGGGCGGAGTCAAGTTCGATGGCATGGGCTTCGAGGGCAACTCTGATGCGGATGTATTGCTGCATGCCCTTTTCAATGCGGTCTCGTCAGGGATAGGTGAAAAATCGATATCCTATTATTCTGACCCCATGTGCAAGTCCGGAGTCACGGACAGCAAGGAATACCTGAAGGTGATATTGAAGATGATGAAGGAGCGCGGATACAGTATCGGGAACATTGCAGTGATGCTTGAGGGCAAGAGGCCGATGATTGCCGGCAAGGAGGACTCCATAAAGGAGAGCCTGGCCGGGCTGACCGGCATCAAGGCCCACAGGATCGGCATCACGGCTACATCTGGGGAAGAGCTCTCTGATTTCGGCAAAGGCTTGGGCATGCAGTGCTTCTGCGTGGTGAGCTTGAGGAAGGAATAAATATCAGTGATCATTACCCCTCATCATGTTCAGATTAGGGACAGGAAAACCGATCCCCCAGGATCAAGCGATAGTGTATGATTTCATGCCTGCGAGGATAGGCGACCAGTTCCGGACTGACGGGACATTGAGAAAGATGCTGCTCCGTGAAGCACCTGTCCAAGCGCCATCCATGCTACAGACTGATGCATATGAGACGCTTGGAATGAGATACCTCCAGTCCGGAGATATTATGCCTGCTATGGAATGTTATAGGATTGCGACCGCTTCAAGGACAGGGTTCATAACAACAATCGGCTCGCTTAAAGGCGCAGTCCTACTGAGCCAGGTTGAGAGGAGGCACATGAAATCCTCGAGCCGGCTGGAGAGGGAGCTGATGACAGAGCTTAGAACACAGCAACAACCATATGACCTGGACGCTTACTCAGCCTGGATCGAGCAGCTGAGGGATGCGTCACAGGAATGGAAACGGCTGAATAGGGAATCATATGGCTCCAGGGAATACGTGGAGGCTTGCCTCAGGATCGGTGAGTATGAAGAGGCCTTCTACAGTGCCGAGGATCTAAAAGAGCCTGGGCTGGTAAAGAAGGTGAGACGGGCCACGCCCAAGGAGATGCTTGATCTCGAGTTCTTGAACCATTATTTACAGGAGAATTTTCCTGAGAGCAGGATAGCCCCTCCCCGCGCAGGGGGTGACGCTGGTCAGCCGGTAATAAACCACTAATGAGTGGTAATTGACCAAAAGATTTAAATAGTGAAGCAGTATTTCTAATATGAAAATAAACACTTACGACCTACACATACAGTTTCCTAAAACGCACCGTATGATCCAAAAGGAAGACCTGGAGTTGATAACACAACGTTGCGGTGCTGGTTCTCGTGGCCATGATGGAAGCTTTTATGGCCTCGATATGGACAACGTCCCTTTTGCTAATCCCCTTACTGATGGTGAAGATGTTTTTTATCATACACATGATGGAGAAAAAGTTTATTTAGCAGAAGTTAAAAAGAAAAATCATGATATAGGAAAAAATCCCGATATTATAAAAACCAGAGTGACCCTCTTAATTCATGATGGAGCAGCACTTCAAATCCCTTCATTATTTAATGCAGTAGACGAACATAAAGATTCCTAAGACCTGAGACAATAGGGAAGCAGCTCTGAATACAGAAAAACATTAATATCATCTGATATTTCATATCTTCTATGGAATTCGCATTATACTTTTTGGGGCAGGGGATAGAAGTGAGAAAAGCAGGCCCTGACGGCCTGACTGACAAGGAACGCGAGACTATCGACGCAAGGGTTAGAGGCCTAGGATACGATGATGTCCATCACATGGCCACTGCGATCGGCTTTGCGAATGCCAAGGATATGGCGCACAACCACAACTTCAAGAACCCTGGAGATTACTTCCTCGGTGAGGGATGGGATGAGAGTCTCAGCTGGTATCCTGCTGACAAGTTCCTAGATAGGTAATGTTTATACCCAGCTGCCCACAGCGGAAAAAATCGCTCATCGGAGAGAGATCAAGGCCGGGATAAGGAACATTCTTGATTACCTGGCAGGATGAGTACCATACATATGTTGACATCCCATAGTGGTGACTTTTCCGAAAGATTTATAAATGGGAAATCAATCCTTCACCCTGATGGCAAAAGAAAAACCAGAGATCATCACTTCAGTTGAAGACAGGCTATGGACCAATATTCAGCAGAGCAGCCCCCCTCTTAAGGCTATTATCAGGGAAGCCCTACATGATGGTCATCAATGGGAAGATTATGAAAGCCTGGATCTCTGGACAGAAATCACAAAAAATACTTCTACAGAACAGTATGACATCTGGATCCAACCTAGGATGATACATAAGGAAAAAGCCTCGTTTGGGATAAAGCTATGGAGGACTGACCTGGATGATGAGACAAAAAGAGAGGTCTGTGATAAGATCTGGAATGGTGTCGATAAGCAAGACATAAGCATGATCGCTCAATACGTCGCAGAACAGTATAAAAGCGGCAAGAGACATATGGATCGAGAGGCCCGATCAGCCATGGAAAAATTTTATCCGAAGATAGTCAGCGGAAAAGTTGCGTTAGAGATAGTCCTGGGTACAGCACAGTACAGGGTCTTTAATCCCAATACATAAGTAATAAATACCCTTCTAGAATTCTGTTGCTCATGCGACTGCGCTCCTATGCGAAGATAAACCTCTGCCTGGACGTGCTCGGCAAGAGGAAAGACGGTTATCATGACGTGGAGACCATTTTCCAGCAGATAGAGCTATATGATGAACTCATCCTGGAGCCGGCGGACAGCATCAGGCTCAAGTGCAACATCAAGGAGCTGGAGAACGAGGACAATCTCGCCTTCAAGACTGCAAAGCTGCTGAAGGAGCATCATCATGTGAAAAATGGAGTGAGCATCCAGCTCAAGAAGAACATCCCTGTCGGGTCCGGGCTTTCTGGCGGGAGCTCGAACGCCGCAGCAGTGATGAAAGGTCTGAATATCATGTGGAAACTGGGCCTCTCTCAGAAAGAATTAATGAGACAAGGGAAGGAGCTCAGCATGGACCTGCCATTCCATATCGTCGGCGGCACTTGTCTTGGCACGGGCAGGAACGATATCATCGAGAAGCTGAAGGACCTGCCAAAATATCATGTCGTCCTCGTGCACCCAGGTTTCGGCGTTAGCACGAAAGATGCGTATTCAGGATTGGAGCTAAATGCTGTCGGAAAGAAGAGATCGTCAAGGAAGTTCATGGAATCATATGATCTGGACCTCATGCACAACGACTTCGAGGCAACAGTCTTCAAGAAGCATCCTGAATTGGCACAAATCAAGCAGAAACTCGGCGGGCACGCATTGATGTCTGGCTCTGGCAGCTGTGTCTTCGGGTTGTTCGATAATGAACAAGAAGCCGAGGCCGTCGCTGAAAGTCTGAAAAAGCAATATGAAAACGTCTTCATCACTGAAACCATCAATAAACGAATCGATTGTGCAGAAGTCATGGGCTTCTGCTTCGGGGTCAAGAGGGCCATGGACGAGATAGACAAGCTGAGGGGGAAGGAAGATGTCTTCGTCCTGGGAAAGTTGATCCACAACCCCCAAGTCATAAAGGGCCTGGAAAAAGACGGCATAAGGGTGGTCGACGATTACACCGGCCTGAAAGGGACTATCGTCGTATCAGCGCACGGCGTGTCAGACAATGTCAGGGAAGACATCACCAGATCTGGGCTCAAGCTCATAGACCTGACATGCCCGCTAGTCAAGAAGGTGCATGACATCACGAAAAAAGAGGAGAATAAGGGCAGGAAGATAATCGTGTTCGGTGACAGGGATCACGCCGAGGTAAAAGGGATAGTCGGAAACCTCAAGGATTATGCGATCGTGGACGGAAAAGAGCTCAGCGATGTAAGCGGAAAGGTATCTGTCGTCTCCCAGACCACGCGAGAGGTCGAAGACTTCAAAGAAGTCGGGGACAAGATAAAGAAATTGAATCCTGAGGCTGAGATCATCGATACTATCTGCTCCTCGACAAAAGACAGGCAGAGATATGCCATCGAGCTTGCGAAATCATCAGACCTGATGATAGTTGTCGGGGGCATGATATCGTCGAACACGAAGCGCCTCAAGGAAGTGTGCGAGAAATATTGTGATACAAAGCACGTCGAGACCGCAGACGAAATGCAACCGGAATGGTTCTTCGGCAAGGAAAAGGTCGGAATAACAGCCGGCGCCTCGACGCCGCAGTGGATTGTTGATGAAGTGATTGATGCTTTAAAGATGCTTATCTGACGGCTCTCGTTCGCCGTACAATCTATTCAGTCTTCCTTGAAAAGGGTATTGTCATTTCCTGGAGCCCCGCATCCGAGGCGATTTCTCTAAAATAATGAGTTACTGGATATATGGATCCTGGTAGGCTGATTTTATACAGCCCATCACCACCTGGAGTCAACTCGATCTTTCCAGCTAAACCAGGATATCTTTCCTCTATCGCCATCCTAAATCTTTTCTCCTCATTCTCGGACATATCCATTATGTAATGAGAACTTTCACCTTGCATCCACAAGAAAGTTATTGCATCATTATTGAGCGCTTTTTCCTCTTCTCGACTCCGGACAAGATTTCCTCCAAAGACTGAGATGGCATAGAATCCTAATGCAATGAATCCTGCAGCAGCTATGAGATTCCATTTCTTTCTTACAACCCATTCCAGGGATGATTCCTCCATTTCAATTAGGAAAGAGAGGGCCATTAAATATTTTTTTTATAAAAAAACACATCGATTCAACGATAGAAATTCACATACCCAAGGGTCTTAATCTTATTGATCACCCTTGTCAAGGGCTTCACGTCGTCGAAGTCGCAGACAAAGGGGTCGATGATCCTTCTTCTTATGCCGAGGTTGTCTATCTTCTTCATCTCTTCCTCTGCGAGGCTGAAATCGAATATCTCCAGGTTCTCCTTGAGATGATCCTCAGTTGTGGCTTTGGGGATGGCCACGACATCCTTCTGGATGAGCCAGCGCAACATGACCTGGGCCTCGGATTTCTTATGTGATTCAGCGATGCTCTTGATCGTGGGATTGCCGAATATCTGGCCCCTGCCAATGGGGCAGTAGGCTGTCATATGGATATTGTTGTCAATGCAGAACTTCCTCAGCGCCTCCTGGTTGAGATAAGGATGATATTCAACCTGGTTCATGCAGATGGGAGCTTTTGTTAGTGGTATGGCCTTCTTCAGGTGCCTTATCTCATAGTTGCTCACCCCGATGCTCTTGACCTTTCCGTCATCCACAAGCTTGTTCAGGGCCTTGAATGTCTCTTTCATCCCGGTCAGGGGCCAATGCAGCAGAAGAAGGTCGACATGATCAGTATTGAGCATCTTCAGGTCTTCCTCGAACTCTGCCAATACCTGCTTATACTTGAAGTGTTGCACCCAGATCTTCGTGGTCAAAAATATCTTTTTCCGGTCGACGCCCGAGTCTTTCATCCCTTGGCCCACCTCTTCCTGGTTCTTGTATATCCAAGCGGTGTCGATGTGGCTATAGCCGAGCTCAAGGGCTTTCTTCACAGCCTGCCTGCATGGCTCGCCGAGGAGTTTCCACGTGCCCAGACCGAGAACTGGCATCTCATGGCCGGAGGCGAGGGTGATGTGGTTCATAAGAAGGTCAAGATACAATTAGAATAAAAATCTTTCCTCATAATAGTCTGCGACAAAAGTAAATTATAAATAGTGGTTGTGTTCTTGTTATGGGTATGTTAAACATCAATCAGAGGGAACTAATCGTTAAGTTGTGGGCGCAAGGCAAAAAGCAGCAAGAAATCGCGGACCTCATCGGGTGCAG
>JAHIVG010000062.1 GCA_018816705.1 Nanobdellota archaeon | reverse complement strand
TTGATATTTGTGGGGATTCTTGAACCTTACCTCTCTTCCTCTTTTATCATCTATCTTCCTGAAGGGCCTTGCCCCTCTCTTCTTCCACCTGCTCAACCCGATGAAATAGCACATCAGGTAGCCGAGATAATATTCACCCTCATCGGAGTGCGGCGAGAGGACTTTATCATACAACTGTTCTGCCTTTTTCAAGTCATCGAGCTTTGACATGATTCTCAGAGTGCCTTGCGCGCGGCTTATGTCCTCCAAGTTGAAGTTCACCAGCTTTGCGTTCCAGCTCTCTACAAAAGTGGCTATGCCTTCAGCATACAGGTCCGTGAAGATCTGATATATCTTGTCCGCTGATTCCAGCCACAAGCCGGCCTCCACCTTGGACTTGATCCTTTCCCGTATTGCCATCTCCCTCCTGAAGTATCCCTTGTTATGCTCCTTCATATGCCGCAATTCATGCCTCAGGTCCCGGAGGATCTTTGCTGAGTCTACCTTGCTGTTATAGAACCACGGTGCGAATATCTTGCCATAAAGCAGGGGCCCGACGATCATAAGGTCTATGTTATCGTCTGTCGACGTAGTCTCATCGAACTCAAGGCGGTCATTCTTCCGTGAGGAGTCGATGATATAACAGTTCAGTACTATCCTGTCCCTATTCTTTTCAGGCATGGTGTGCTCCAATATGTGGACGATATTTTGCGTGAGGAATCTTGCACATGTCTTCTGGAATTCCTCGAACAGCGGATGTCCGATATGCTTTTTGCAAGCCTCATAGGATGGGACCTCGTTCAGCCCCCTACGCCTCTGCACGTCGATATCCCTATGCAGCTTCCAGTAGAGCTGGTCATCATCCCGGGCCTGTTTCCACAGGCTGGCGGTCTCACGTTTTATCCTCCTGGAAATGTCATACCTGTAATATATCTCATCGTCAGCTGTGATCCTTGCCTTCTTCCTGACCCTCTGGGGCATCTCCCTCTTGGTCGTCCAGATACCTGCGTTGATGTTGAACAGAAGTCTTGCATCGAATTCGTAGTCCTTGCTGGTGTAAGGGAGGTAGGTCTCCATCTCGCCTGAGACAGCGCTCTGCCTTTCCTTGAAGAGAAGGTGTACGATCACCTCAATCCCGCCTGCATCGGTCTTTACGCTAACGCAGTCCCTGTGGGCGAGCATCTGCATAGAACGGGGAGGTAATGAGAATCGGTTTTAATATTTTTTTGTAAGCCGCCGGTCGCATCAGTCGAATATCCTGCTCCATCGCCTCATGTCCCTGTTCTTCCAGTCACCTTTGTGGAAGACGTAGCTTATCATCAGCGGAAGGACGCTCGTCGCTTCTGCGAAGACCATCTGCTCGTGGACCGTGTCTACCTTGCCCCAGGAGGCTGCCTCTCTCAGCGTCGAGCCTGAGCATGCGCCGTCCCTGGGGTCGGCCACGGTTATCTGTACGGCGTACTTGTGCATGGGCACCTTCTTTCCCAGCACCTCTGCGCAGACCACTGTGTCCTGGGCGAAGTTCTTCGGCACTCCTCCGCCGACCATGAACAGCCCTGATGTGCCTGCCTTCATCTTTATCTCGGTAAGCTCCCTGAAGTCCTTCACTGAGTCTATCGAGAGGTGCTTGGCCTTCTCTGCCTGATGCAGGACGAGGCCGAAGCCGGCGCTGGAATCCGAGAATGCCGGGCAGAAGATCGGTACGTCGTTCTCGAACGCAGCCTGCACCAGCGAGTCCTTCTTCTTCGCATGCTTGGTCAGGTATCTGCCCATCTCCCTGATGAACTCCCTCGAAGAGTAAGGCTTGGGTTCAAGGGAATCAGCGATCTTCTTGATTGTGCTGTCACATACCTGCAGCTCCTCCTCGTCGATATAGGTATCATATATCCTGTCTATATAGGACTCTCTCAGCCTCGAATCGTCCGCGTGGGGGTCTCCCTTATAATGGTGGAATCCCAACGCCTCGAAGAAGTCCATGTCGACTATCGACGCTCCTGTGGCGACGATGGCATCGACCATCCTGTTCTTCACCATATCGACATAGACCTGCATGCATCCCGCAGCGCTCGTGCTCCCGGCCAGGGTCAGCATGATGGTACAGTCCTTGTCATTCAGCATCATGTTCAGTATGTCTGCTGCCCGGGCGGTGTCACGTGATGTGAAGGACATGCCTCTCATCGAGTCGATTATCTTGGTGGAGTCGAATGATCTGATGTCTATGTGCCTGATCTTCTCCTTTAGGTGGTCCTTCTTTCCCATTACAAAATCCCCCACTTTCACTTGATTATAGGATATAGATAACTTGTGAAGCACAGGGCGACGATAGCCGTGCCATACTCCTTCTTCGGGATGAAGCTCTTGGTGAAGGCCCGGATGCCCTTCAGGTCGTATCTCCCTGAGTATCCGTTCGTGTAGAGCTCGTCCAGGCTCTGCCTCAACTCATCCTTTGCCTCGCTCTCGGTCTTGGAGCCGTTGTATTCGCACACCAGGCCGCCGTATCTCTTGCCTGTCTTCTTGTCATGCAGCCATCCGAAGATTATCGATGCAGTGGCGCGTTGGCCCTTCCTGCAGTTCGAGACCGCCATTATCGACTCCATGACAGAGCCGTGCACCAACGCAGACGGCAGTGGTATCTCTCTCGCGATCCCGGGCAGTATCGATGAGTAGGTGATTATGTTGCACATCTCGATGCCGGCGTCCTTGAGTGCGAGATGATAAGAACCGGCGTGGATGGTGATGTCGCTCTCCCCCACTCCTTTGGTGATGGAAAAATCCTGTGGGATCCTGTTCCCGACAGTTAAGTATGAAGTCTTGGACGTGGTGTGGTTCATTTTTCACCCCACCTATGACTATCTAGAAAAAGACCTTTGATATCGCTTGCCGCATCGACACAATGTTTTTTGCGCATTCTCTTGTTACGATAAACATCCTCCTCTGGGTTGGTCTGTTTGTGATGAAGTAGTATTTAAATCTTTTTTTTTATGGCTTCGCCAGGCATGCCATGATATTCAGCTTGAAGATGCTCAGGGCGATCAGTATTCTGGCATCCCGCCCATTCCTGGGGGCATCCCGCCGCCCTTATCTCCGGATGATGCGATGACGTCGTCGATCCGCAGTATCATCACAGCGACCTCAGATGCAGAGGACACAGCCTGGGTCTTTATCTTGAGCGGCTCTATGACTCCCTGCTTCCAGGCATCCATTATCTTGCCTGTGAACACGTTGACGCCTGCCCACTTCTGCTTCTTGTCGTGTGCGCTCTTGAGCTCTGTCAGGACATCAATGGGGTCAAGGCCTGCATTCTCTGCCAGCGTCCTCGGGATTACCTCCATCGAGTTCGCGAATGCCTGCACTGCCAGCTGTTCCCTGCCTGACATCGAGTCGGCATACTTCCTCAGCTGCCTGGCCACCTCAATTTCGGGCGCTCCGGCCCCGGCAACGACCTTGCCTACGATTAGGGCCGTGGCCACGTCTCCCAATGCGTCTTCCATGGCGCGCTTGACCTCGTCCACGACGTGCTCTGTGCCTCCTCTCACGAGGACAGTGACTGACTTGGGGTTGCGGCATTCCCTTACATAGGTCATGTCCTCATCGCCCACTTTCCTCTCTTCCACGACGCCTGCATATCCCAGGTCTGCCTTGCTGAGGTCATCCAGGTTTGAGACGATGCTTCCACCGGTAGCTCTCGCCAGGTTCTCCATGTCTGATTTGGATACTCTCCTTGCTGCGTAGATGCCTGCCTTGGCCAGGAAGTGCTGTGCCATGTCGTCTATGCCTTTCTGGCAGAACACGACTGTGGCGCCTGACTTCTTTATCTTCTCCACCATGCCCCTCAGCATGTTCTCTTCCATGTCGAGGAAGGCCTGCATCTTCTCAGGGTCTGAGATGTTTATCTTGGCATCTGTCTCGGTGCCCTTTATCTCCATTGCAGAATCTATCAGCGCCACCTTGGCTGACTTGACGAAGCGTGGCATCGAATTATGGACGCGCTCCTTGTCCAGCACTATGCCCTGCACGAGCTCTGATTGGTCGACGCTGGCGCCCACCTTCTTCTCTATCTTTATGTTATCCTTGTCTATCGATAGCCTGTTCTCGTGCATGTCCGCTACTTGCTTGACAGCCTTCACGGCTATTGCTGCCAGGTGCTCCTTGGCTGACTCTGCGCCTTTGCCTGTCATGGCGGTTATGGCAATCTTCTTGAGGACTTCAGTGTCGTTCGCCGTTACGGGCTCTGAGATCTCGTTGAGTATCTGCTGGGCCTTGCTCTCTGCCAGCCTGTAGCCCTTGGCGATGACCGTAGGGTGTATCTCCATGTCCAGGAGCTCTTCTGCTTTCTTCAGGAGCTCTCCTGCCAGGACGACTGCTGTGGTTGTTCCGTCTCCGACCTCGTCTTCCTGGGTCTTCGCGACCTCGACTATCATCTTTGCGGCGGGGTGCTCTATGCTCATCTCTTCAAGGATCGTCACGCCGTCATTGGTGACGACAATATCTCCTAAGGAGTCTACGAGCATCTTGTCCATGCCCTTGGGGCCTAAAGTTGTGCGGACCGTCTCCGCGACCAGCTTTGCGGCCATGATGTTGGTGCGCTGCGCGTTCTTGCCTGTGCTGCGCTGCGTGCCTTCCGGCAATATGAAAATCGGTTGCATTTGAGTCATATCAATCCCCTCCGTTTCTCCTCATTTTATGAGAAATTTACAGAAATCGTGAGTAAGCAGTTCTATATAAAGGTTTTGGTTTGACAAGGTAAGAAAAGAGCCATTTTTAGAATAATTTATATAATAATGACGCATTAATCCCAATATGGAAGAAAAGGTAGAATTAATAATACATAATGGCCGGGTAATCCCTCAAAAAGTAAGACTAAATAAGGTTACTAATAGGTATGTTATCAGCGGCTCAGAATATGAGGAATTAAGAAAGAAGATACATCCATCATTTTTACAAAAAATTAAATATTTATTTAAGTCTGAAACTTGTTTTGTCGATTTAAATAAGGGAAAATTACTCTGAACGGTAATATATTTTTCCTTCTTTCGAACCTTTATTGATTTCACATATGTGTATTATCAATAAATTCTCTAATATTATGAATCCAATTAATAATAACTTCGATGACAGCATCTTATGTTTGTGCACACAATAATATCTATCATGTCTTTTATTGATTTCAGGATATAGTTCTTTCCCTGAATAAATCTTTCCATTTTTCAGACAATTCTTTATGAAATCCTTCGAGAAATTATAATTGTGTTTCAATAGGTCTTTGACAGCATCGATGTCTATTTCAAATCGGTCATCGTCTAATAATCTCCTGATAACAATTAATATCTTTTCATCAACTGTGTTATCCTATAATTATTTGACCTCGCTGTTGTTTTTTGTGTTCTCATATTTAAACCTCTGCCTTTTTCTTTCGTTCAAATGCTTCTGTAGGGGTTTCTAGGGCTTCCCAGTTGAGGCTGCGGTGTGGTCGTACTTCGTTATACCAATGTAGGAAGTCTTCGACGCTGTTGAAGGCGTCACGGTGTCGTTCGTACAGGTCAAACCACTTCTCAACCTTGCCGTTGCTTTGCGGGTGTTTAACACGGCATAGGATGGGTTTGATGTTGTTTTTTGCTAGGAAGGCTTGAAAGCGGCTGTCACCATCAAGGTTGCTGACGAACTGGCTGCCGTGGTCGCTGATGCACTGCTTTATCTTTCCATGTTTTAAGGCTTTTTTCATGCCCTGGATGGACTCGTCGGTTGTTGCGCTCAGACACTCTCTAAGTGCCAAGAGCTTTCTGCTCGCATCATCTTCAACAGCAAACACCCAGGGTCCATCGTTTGGGCACTGGTGCCAGTCGATGTGAACGGCGGTGAGGCTGTGTCTTCGCTCGTAGCGTTTCCATGCCTTTTTACGAACAGCTCTTCCTGTCTTGCGCTTGGCATAGCCAAGCTCTAATAGCGCCCTGTGGATGTGGTTATGGGGGATGTGAACGCCAAAGTCGCGCCGGATCAGGCGCTCAAGACCGTCTGCGCAGACACGATACTTCTCGAATGCCTTCTGAACAGCGTCCCGCTCCCATTCTTCTAACGGCTTAGGCGGACGGCCATTACGCCGTCCGATTTCAGGGATTTCACCAGTTTCTAGGTATTTTTTCCATACCTGGTAAACACGCTGTTTAGTGATCCCTGCAACTTTCCGCGCCTGGTACTTCGAAGCACCATCATTGAGCACCCGAAGAGTCTCTAAAAGCTTAGGTCTAGTCAATTTCATACCTCGACTTTCGTTATCGAGGTAAAATAGTTTCGGGATAACACAGGCAAAAGATAAACCCAAACCTTTTTAAATTCTGCTGTGCAAAAACGGGCCATGGGGGTATACTTCAGCGAGCTGCAGGGCAAGCCTGTGCAAGATAGGCGCGGCAAGAAAGTAGGCGTGTTCACAGACATGGTCTTCTCTGACGGAGAGAAACAGGCCAAGATCTCCCACATAGTCTTCAAGGACAAGAAGCTCGACAAGCTGCCGATGCGATACGTCGACCTGGTAGGCAAGAGCATCAAGCTAAGCATCCTCAAGAAGGACCTCAAGCCTGAGTCTTTAGATCAGGAGGATTTCACCATCACTAAATACATCATGGACAAGCAGGTCGTTGACATAGACGGCCTCAAGGTCGTCAGGGTGAATGACGCCTGCCTCGACCGTGACGGCGATGACCTGGTCCTCCACTCGGTCGATATTGGCACGCGTGGAATGATGCGCCGCCTCGGCCTCACCGCAGCTGTGTTCCTCAGGCTGTTCGGCCGTAAGGCCAGGAGCAACATACAGAGGCTGAAGTCCAGTCTTGTCCCCTGGGAATATGTCCAGCCGCTGCATTCCAACACCTCGCGACTGATGCTGAAGGTGCCCAAGATCCGCATGAATAACCTCCACCCGGCCGACATCGCTGACCTCATGGAAGACCTGTCGAGCAGGGAAAGAGTGGTTGTCCTGAGGTCTCTCAAGGACGAGCAGGCAGCCGAGACCTTGGGAGAGGCGCATCCCGATGTGCAGGAATCCCTTTTGAGGGACATGCGCCTGGAGCGCATAATCGAGATCCTGGACAAGATGAGGCCTGAGCAGGCCGCAGACCTATTGAAGAGCATACCTGAGAAGAGGGCAAAACATCTCCTGCGGCTGATGAAGAAGTCGAGGGCAGCCTTCGTCAAGGAGATAATGGCTTACCCGGAAGACTCGGCAGGCAGCTTCATGCAGACAGATTACATCGCCCTGCCTGAGAAATATACGGTAACCAAGACCATAAACCTGCTGAGGAAGGTTGCGCCGCCGCCCAACAAGGTCTATAATCTCTATGTCGTCGACAAGGCCCGCCACCTGGTCGGCATACTCTCGCTGAGGCTCCTTCTCATATCCAAGCCCAAGACCCTGGTCAAGGACATCATGCGCAAGAACGCCATAAACGTCAAGGTCGAGACGTCAAGGGATGATGTCGCAAGACTCCTCATAAAGTATGACCTCGTCATCGTGCCTGTGGTCGATGACCAGCAGAGGCTGAAAGGCGTCGTCACAGCCTACGAGGTCCTCACAGAGGTCTCTCCGAAGTCCTGGAAGCTGAAGATATTCTTCCCGACCAAAGGCATGGGAAAAGTGAGGTAACATGGTTTCGGCATTCTGGAGGAGGATAATGATATTCCTCGCGATACTCGGTCCTGGCATAATCACCGCGACCGTGGACAATGACGCCGGCGGCATAACGACCTATTCCATCGCCGGCGCCCACTTCGGCTACGCCCTGCTATGGACGCTCATCCCGATAACCATCGCACTGATAATAATCCAGGAGATGGCGGCCAGGATGGGGGCTGTGACCGGCCAGGGGTTGGCAGACCTGATACGGGAGAACTTCGGGGTGAAAATAACATTCTATATGATGATCGGCCTCATAATAGCCAACATCGCGACCACGATAGCTGAGTTTGCCGGCATCGCAGCCGCAGCAGGGATATTCGGCGTCAGCAGATGGCTTGTCGTGCCGGCATGCGCAGCACTGGTCTGGGTGCTGATAACCCGGGCCAACTACCGCACTGTCGAGAAGGTCTTCCTGTTCATCGCGTTCTTCTATATCGCCTACATCATTTCCGGCGTGATGGCAAAGCCTGACTGGGGAGTCGTCGGGAACGCCTTGATCACCCCACACCTGGAGTTCAGCACGCCCTTCCTGTTATTGTTCATCGCTGTAATCGGCACCACGATAACCCCTTGGATGCAGTTCTACCTGCAGTCGTCGATCGTGGAGAAGGGGATAACTGTAAAGGAATACAAGTATTCACGCTGGGATGTCATAATCGGCTGCCTGATAACAGACATAGTGGCCTTCTTCATCATCGTCGCCACAGCAGCAACTTTGTTCCAGTCAGGCATACGGATCACTGACGCTGCTGACGCTGCCATCGCATTGAAGCCTTTCGCAGGCCAGTTCGCTGGCATCCTTTTCGGCATCGGATTGTTCGCAGCCGCTTTATTTGGCGCCAGCATCCTTCCGTTGGCGACATCCTATTACATCTGCGAGGGCATGGGCTGGGAATCCGGGATAAATCGCCGCTTCAAGGACGCTCCTCAGTTCTACACCTTGTTCACGGCCATAATCGTCATCGGTGCAGCTGTCGTGCTCTTGCCGCGGATCCCGCTCGTCAAATTGATCCTTGCAAGCCAGGTGATAAACGGGATAATCCTCCCGATAATCCTGATAGCCATGATCAAGCTGATAAACGACAAGAGGATCATGGGCTCTCACACGAATCCCTGGTGGTACAACATCATCGTGTGGATATTCACGCTGATAATAATTGCCGCGACTACGGCGTTGATAGTGGTGACCTTCATATTGTAAGATTGTAACTCTTTTTGAGTAGTTATTTTAGAAAGGTTTTTATATGGGGGTGGATTCTTTATTATCCATGACCTTAGTGGTGATTAATCAAGGGGAGAAATCTGCGGTGGTAGGTACGGATCTTCATCAAGGTAATGGACCCCTGTTTAACCAAACTTTTTCTCAGGTGGAAAAATTATTAAGATCATCCAATGGAGGCCATTTTTTTTTATTGGGCGGATGTTTTCCTTCTACGCTCCAAGACAAATTGAAAGATGAATCTCTGGATAGTCTGTTGGAGGGAAAGGTATGGCAGGCAGATCTTGGTCCTGGAAATTGGTTAAAAGTATGTGTTGTTGATGTCATGAATAACCAAGTTTATATTCCAACAGAAGAGGATTGCCTAAAAAAGATGTATTCTGGGCAGTATACCCTCTTGTTGCCTGACTCTAAAAACAGGCGGCAAATAGTAAATCTTTTCATGGAAAAATATAATGCTCCCTATGATTATAATGTTCCCTATGATGTATCTGAGGAATCAGCAGATAATATCAAGGATTACATCCTTGAGGCATCAGCTTTGGACCCGCAGTTGCTGAAAGGCGTAGCAGTCTACATCGTCGAGAATGGTGCTGTCAGGAAGCATTATTGCTCGCTCGATGATAGGGTCGAGGCTCAGGACTTACCCTCGCCAGCCGGCCGATAGCCTTCCCTTTCGGCCTTCCTGTATGACTTGTAGAGCACGACCTGAGAGCTCGTCAATCCATCTAATTTGGGAGAATCAACAGGGTGATACAATCCGTTCTTCTTTATAGCTCCGAACTTCGCCCAGGACGGGAACCGCCACATGCCAAGCTTCCTCTTCTTAGCTACCCTCTTAGCATGCAAGAGTAGATCAGCATACCTGATATCCGGCGTGACTGCCTTGTTCTTGGCCAGGCCGTCCCAGACCATGCGCAGGTTTGCGCTGTACATCTTCTCGACCTTCTCGGACAGCATCATGTCTTTCATCAGCCTCATGAACTTGCCGTCATACACCCTGTCCTCAATCCATATGTATCTCAGCAGGCGCTCGTAGCAGTCCAGGTTCCTGATGTCGCGCTCCAGCACGACATCCTCGTGGCCTTCCAGCATGTCTTCCAGGCGCTTGGTCGCCCTCGTGGAATAGAGCTGCTTCTGCTCAGGGGCGTCCATGCCTATCAGCCTTACCCGTTCCCCTGTCTTGAGCTCGACGGTATCGCCGTCTATGACGCAAACGATAGTAGCAAGAGAATAATAATCATCCTTGGGAGGCATCCGCTGGCGTCGTTTGGCCATCATCACACCTCAAGCGACCCTTCCTCTCTTGAGGGTGATCGGGTTGTCCTTATTCATGCTGGAATCTGGTATCAGGATCTGTTCGTCCTTGAATCCGGCTTTCAAAAGTAGCTGCTTGAAGAGATCGAGATTCTCTGAATGTGTGGGCATGATATATTTGGGATTGACATATCTCGCCATGTCGATGTATTCACCTGAGGCCGGGTGCCCTGATGAATGTATGGCTTCGCATCTCCCGAAGAACCTGTTGACCCAGGCCATCTCGCGCTCCTGGTCGATCTCCATCTCCGGGTCGAACGGTTCTGTCATGGAATGGATGAAGGTGGCTTTCCTCTTTTTCGGCATTATGTCCAATATTTCTTTCAGGCCGTAGATGCCGCTCACGGTCATGACATAGTCTCCTTCATTTTTCTTTATGTCCTTGGCGCTCACTATGTAGCTGTCGAATCCTTCTTCTATGAAGGGTCTTGCCCATCTGTTGAAGTCCTTGGCCGATTCCTCGGCGCCGGCCCCTTTGAGGATCCTGCCTTCCATCCTCCTGGGCACGTAGACCTTCAGGTCTTCTGCCAGCAGGTCTCCGATGCCATCCTTGGCTTTGGGATTGATCGCTGGCGTGAGCTTTGAACAGCCGAGCTCCCAGAGCCTGTGCAGCAGGTATACCTGCCTCAGGTCTATGGAGAACTGATTTTTTCCTTTAGTCGTGTTTACGCTGTTGAACCTTTCGAGGTCGCGGATAGGATAGCTCACAACCTTAAGTCCCGTTGATGAGGAGATGGTCTCCTCCAGTCTTTCCCTGACATATGCCTCTGTGGGCACCTCTTCCTCGTCGATGTTCGTGCCTTCTGTTATCATGAGCAGGGGCTTCTCCTTCGCCAGCTCCTTGCCTCTCTTGAAAAATTTCAAGGTCTTATCCCTGGTAGAGCCGTCCAGCTGATAATCACCTGTATACATTATGACCATGTCCGGCGTGTGTATGAAGAATCCCATCGAGCCCGGCACGGAATGGTCCACATGCCATCCTTCTATCACAATATCGTCCAGGCTGTGCTCTTTCTTGCGGTCATCCAGGAGTATGTGCTCCCTGTCGATTACCTCATCACCTGAAGGGGCTGTGATCAGGTGCTTGTATCTCGGATTCGTCACTTCAAGCGTCTGCTTTATGGCATATGAAGGTTTGCTGGTGACGAAAACGGTCTCAGGATGAATGAGCATGGAATTTGCTATATGGTCCAGGTGGGCGTGGCTTTCCAGCACCAGGTCTGCCTTCTTGCCAGCCTTCAATCTGCGCCTGTACCTTCCCGCATTCTCCACCAGGTCCGGCCTGTACCAGCCAGTGGCAGGGATTATGTCCAGTGTCATCAGGTCTGATAGGATGACCGAACTCCTTGGATTGAGGAACTCGCAGAAGTATTTCCCGTACTGCTTGAAGTTGAGCCCAGGGTCTATGACTATAGTCTTCTCGCGCTTGGTACCGGCCATAGTCTTCACTTCGAAGGTGGGCGAGCCGATGAAGCCCTTGCCGTATGCCCTTATCTCTGTAGTGATGGTTATCCCCCTTATCGCTAATCCCGCATCCTTTATAAAGCTTACGAACATTCTTACTGTGAAGTGATGAAGCAATTCCAGAAAGTTTTTATATTCTCGCTGTAACTGTCTTAATATGTTAGGGCAATTGGTCAACCAGACATCCATCGCCTTCAGCACATTCTCTGTGCAGGAGGGCATCAAACAACTCGAGCCCCTGCTCGTCTATATAGGGGGCATCGTCCTCTACGGCATATTCATATTCAAGTTCTATCGGTTCCTGTCCAGCAAGGACATATTCCATCTCAACCTGCAGCAGTATGGCAAGTCGTCCTTCGCGGCGCTGAGGAAGTTCTTCAGGGTGCTGCTCTATATCCTCGAATACCTCATAATCTTCCCGCTCTTCACCTTCTTCTGGTTCCTGGTGATGTCAGTCATACTTATCATAATCTCCAAGAACTATACGATAGACCAGGTCCTGGTAATCGCAGTTTCCTTGGTGGGCGCAGTCAGGGTGACCGCCTACTACAACGAGGACCTGTCCAAGGACCTGGCCAAGATGATACCTTTTGCCCTGCTCGGCGTCTTCATAGTGGACGCGACATACTTCTCGTTCTCGGCCTCGCTGAACAACCTCAATGGCATGGTGTTCAAGATGAAGGAGATAATCTATTACCTGCTGTTTGTAATCCTGCTGGAGTTCTTGCTGAGGATCCTTACAGGAATGTTTGTCAGGAAGCCTAAGCCAGAGCCGAAGAAGGAGTAAGCAGCCTTTATAAAGGACCTGACAACATTTATAAATAATTCTTTTATTCCTCTATCGGGGTGAATATGAGAGGCGCACCTCTTGGAACGAGGAATTATGTACTTACAGCTCCAGCAGAGAGCTACTTAGACCTATATAGATATATAACGGCCGGTGGTATCCGGGCATACAGGCGGTTCTCGATCGACACTCATGCCTGGCTTGACAGGAAGCAGAATGACCTGGCTTATATGGGCCTCATGAAGAATATGATAGGTTATGGCGATCCGAGAGGAGGTGGCTTCTTCATAGAATGCCCTGGGGAGTTCGGTAATTTCACATTCTTCGTAGCCAAATCTGAACTGGTGAAGCATAAGGACAGGAAGAATGATGCGCTGGAGAAATCATATTATCTCGGTAATAAGGAGATATTGTTCTTCCTTCCGCAGTTCGGGAAGACCACGACCGCCACAAGGATCGGGATTTTTAGCGATGAATATGACGAGCTTGTCTATGTGCACTTCATCCTCCGCGAGCACGAGCTGAGGAAACATTTCTCAGAGCTGGAGCAGGCGGCGCAGGAGCATTTCCATCGCTTAGAAGAGCAGCGTAGGCAGATGAGAAAGCAGAAGGAGGCCAAAAAATGAGAGGGCTGCCGTTGGGAGTTGAGAATCATGTGTACGCGGCTCAGGCTGAGAGCTTCGTGGAGCTGTACAGGTTCATCGTCAAGCGTACCAAGGCGAAGGATGTAGCCCCGGATGCCAATCCCGCCTATCTGGGCATGTTGGATAAGTATCCTGAAGGAATCTATGATCCGATCGGTGTCTGCGTATGGATGATGTGCCCCGGCAACCTGGGCAAGACACCGTTCTACATATCCAAGTATGAGCTCATCAAGCATAAGAATATGAAGGGCCAGGAATATAAGCACCACCACCTATTGATGAATGAGATCGTGTTCATCCTGCCGAGCCTGGAGATGGAGCGCTTTAAAGTGCGTGAAATCAATTCCGAACCTATAATTGTCACTCACATCTTGCGTGAGCACGAGCTGAAGAAGAACCTCAGCAAGCTGGAGCAAGCTGCACAAGACCACTTCCATCGCTTGGAAGAGAGGCGGAAGCAGATGGAGTGGAGCAGATGAGAGCGCCCCGCATCGGCGAGTTTGACGGCATCTATCATGTTCCCATGGAGCATTATCGCAAGGCTTTCATTGATACGTTCATGAGCAGGGGTAAGCCTGATTTCCCGCTTGAGGAGGCCCTGATTGAGCTTGGGAAACGCGTAGCCTACGCCTGGCTGGGCAAGGTCAGGATTCCGGTGCCTTGGAAGGCAGGGATAAGATTTGAATTGTACGGCCTGAAGGACAAGCAGCTGCACCTTAAGTGGCCTCCCTATAAATTCAGGGGTCACTTGCCTCTCTTTGAGGAGAATTTCGGTTATCCCTTGCAGGAAGAGATCGCATTGTTCGTGCCCGGCCAGGAGCTCGCGCATTATTACAAAATACCGCCAGCAAAGGACAAGGTCTTGAGCCTGGATTCCTTCCTGCGGCAGCCGGATGTCGAGAGGAGCCTTCCGCTGCTAGAAGAAGCTGCGAGGGAGCACTTCGAGTTCTTGAAGGGGGTGCATAGATGAGAGCGCCCTCCTTTGACTCCCTGAAAGGCCTCTGGGCCATGCCCAAGGATGAGTTCTTCAAATCACATTTCAGGATACATAAGGCTATTCCCTGGGAGACGAATCAGTTTGAGGACACGTTCTTCATCCGGCCTGACATCTATCACTCAGTGTGTGACTATGCTTACATGGGTTTAGTGGACAATGTCGTCACCTCTGAAGGTCCTCATGGTGTCCTCTTCACAGTGAAAGGGGCTTTGGAGGAGATGAATTTTTTTGCGCATCAGGAGCCGAAGAGGCAGGAATATCTCAACAATCCGCCGAACATGATGCAATTGAGGCTTGATGAGGTCGTGCTGTTCCTGCCGAGGATGGATGTGAAAGAAGGGACCTTCCGAGGATTAAGCGCCACATTCAGGGCACAGTACCATGAGGCAGCATTGTTGAGGGAGGATCCGTTGGATTCGAGAGCCCATCTGCTAGGTGCAGAGACCCTATCATATTTCCACAGGTTGAAGGCGATGAGGGACGGCCTATGAGAGGACCATCGATGAAGGATGCTGGACTAGTGCATGCAATACAACCGAACAAGTTCGCTGATTTGTATTGTTCGCTGCGCGAAGTGATGTATAATGGATACGAACCACGTGATCAGTCTGACCATGCTTATATGGGCCTGGTAAGGGACGTAACTCGTATGAAAGATCCTAAAGGGGTAATGGTCCGGTTCAGCTCGAGGACGAATAATATTAGGGATAAATATTTCCATCCGAAGAGGCATAATAAGCTGGGATTCATGCAAAGCGCGGAGGTCGAAAGAGGGGATATCCTGATGGTATGGCCTGAATATTCTCCCCACGAGGGAAGATATTTTTCTGTGGAAGGAAGTAT
>JAHIVG010000061.1 GCA_018816705.1 Nanobdellota archaeon | reverse complement strand
TGGCAGTTAAGGTGAGGTCTTGTCGTCCTCAAAACACCGGATTAATCAGTAATAACGTATGCTTCTGTGTGCGCCTGCAATAATGTCAAATTTTCGTTTTACGAATAAAAATACCGGTGACATATGTCACGATAACGCACAATTAGCCGAGCTTCAGTAAACCTTATAAACAAGGGATTACTCTCGCTCAGAGATATCAACATACTTTTATGGAGCGATGACAGGAAAATGGAAGTTCTGGTGAAAAAAAAGAAGAAAAAATCCAGGATAGCCGGCATAATGATCAGATTAGCCATAAGTCTCTTAATATTTCTCATTGTCTCAGAACTCATGCTGGCAATATTCTTCCCACAGCCGACCTATGCCCTATTGGAAAAAAGATTGCCCAAGATATATCAAGAGGATGACCTGCTCCCCTGGAACCTGATCCCGAACATCACTGTAACAGACCATAGCGTGTTCAACGAGTTCAAGACCACCATGACAATAAACGAGGCCGGATTCAGGGATGACAAGTACGAATTTGAGATAGAAGACGATTCGTTAAGATTGCTCTGCCTGGGAGATTCGATGACCATCGGACTTGGGGTAGAGTACAACGAGACCTACTGCTACAAGACAGGCCAGAAGATCGCCAAGGAGACCGGCAAGAGAGTGCAGGTCATGAACGCCGGCTACGCCAGCGGGTACACGTTCGATTCAGCCTACCTATTCTTGCGGGAATGGCATGATTACCTGAAGCCGGATTTTGTCAGTTACGGCCTCTATGTCTGGAATGACCTGGAAGAGGCACAGACACACCGATACACATATGATGAGGAAGGGAACCTGATACGGATACAATCGAACACCATACTCATCAACGAAAACCATCAGCAGCAGTACATACAGGCGAATATCAAGTATAAGAGCCTGAATTCAATACATCTTTTCTTGAACAAATACAGCAATTTCTATGTGCTGATAAAGAACATCTTCAAGCCCACCATCCTCAAGCATTTTGCAGCCAATGTCGAACGGAACCTGGTATATTACGATAATCCGAAAAATGAGATGCATTGGGAGTACGCAGGCACCTTCTTCAAGAAGATAGATGACCTCTGCAAGGAGAAAGGGTCTGAGTTCGTCATCATAGACATCCCGGCGAGACATGAGGTAGACCTGTCCAGGCACCAGACAGAGATAATCAAGCCCTACCACCTGGAAGGGAAGGATATAGACATAGACCTGCCGACAGACAGGTTCAATGAGATGTGCAACAGGTCAGAGGTCAGATGCATCCCGGCGATCTACGAGTATCGGAGGAGGAATGACGATAATGATTTTTATTTCAATATCGACGGGCACATAAACGCCGATGGCCACGAGCTCACGGCTGAAATATTGAGCCGATATCTGCTCACACAGATTATCCAGCCTGATGACCTGAGCGGATACCGCGTGGAAGGCCCATCAGCCATGAACGACCTCCTCTGCGAGAACCAAAAAACCCAACCATACCTCACCGCTTGCGGTGGTTGGGTTTTTGGTCCTGAAAACATACCTTAAAAGACCATCGCGGGATATCCCATCCGCCCCAAGGAACGATGTATGTTTTCAGAAATCAGGACATCGACTGCCTTAGCATTCAAGTGCCAAGTCAATTGCCAAGGGCTCCGCTACATTCGATCACGTAAGGATCCCTGCAAATCCCATATCAAAACAAGGCATAGATGAAAGGCAGCGTCACATTGCTCTGCCCGAAAACGATGAGCAGGCCTATCACCAGCAGCGCAGCGATTATCGGAGCGAACCACCACGCCTTGTGCTTTATCAGATAATGCCAAAACTCCACGATGATTGTCTTGTTTCCCATTGTCAATCCTCTCTTTCCATGCATATAAATACTTTACTGTCCTCAATCCTTCGCCAGTTCCTCTGAATCCCACATATGCTTCGGATTGTCTGCACGCTTGATCAAGAACCTGTCCATGACGAGGTAGTCGATACCGGTGCCCATCATGCACCTGAACGCGTCCTCAGGCGTGCACACGATCGGCTCGCCCCGGATGTTGAAGGATGTGTTGATGAGCACAGGTACACCCGAGAGCTTGCCGAATTCCTTGATGACATCATAATAGAGCCGGTTGATCTCCCGCCGTACGAGCTGCGGCCTGCCCGTGCCGTCGACATGCGTTATCGAAGGGAGCAGCTTGCGCCATCTCTCCTTGATCTTATAGACCATGAGCATGAACTCATTCGCCTCGGGGATGGGCTTGTCCACCTCAAGGAACCTGTCAGCATCGTCCATGCAGAACACAGGCGCGAACGGCCTGAACTTCTCCCTGTGCTTCACCTTCGCATTCAAGATGTTCTGCATATCCTTGTTGCACGGATTGGCAAGGATGCTTCTCGAGCCTAAGGCGCGCGGCCCCCATTCCATCCTGCCCTGGAACCAGCCGATCACCTTGTTATCAAATATCAGCCGGGAAGTGGTCTTCAAAAGCTCCTCATCAGTATTGAATACGCTGTACTTGACCTTGTTAGCGTCGAGGAAACCCTTGATGTCATAAGATGGGAAAGACGGTCCGAGAAGGGCATGCTCCTGCCTCCAGACCCTCTTATTATCGAGGATACAGCAATAGGCATATATCGCTGCGCCCAAGCTTGTGCCGCCATCGCTCGCATCGGGCTGTATCCATACTCGCTCGAACCCCGTCTTGCTGAGTATCTTGCCGTTGAACACGGAGTTCAAGGCGACACCGCCCGCCATGCAGAGGTCCTTCGCCTTCGTGCGTTTTTGGACCGCGTTGAGCAGGCTTGTCAGGATGTCCTCCGCAAGCATCTGGGTGGCGGCCGCGATATCGCTGTGCTTCTTCTTGATGTCTCCCCTGCATGGGCCATCCATGTCCATAAGCCTGTAAAGGGCCTTTGAAGGCATCCTGTCAGAATATTGGTAGACAAAATAACGATAATCGAAATGGAAGCTCCCATCCTCGCGAAGGTCGACGATGGAGCGGAGACGCTTGTAATATTTATTGGTCTTCCGGTCCATGTTGCCATATGCGCTGAGACCCATAACCTTGTATTCGCCGCTGTTCACCCTGAAGGATAGCATGGCAGTGATGGTCGAATACAACAATCCGATGGAATCCGGGAATCTTATCTCTTCCTTCAGCTCTATCTGGTTCCCCTTGCCCACGCCCCAGGTCGTCGTCGACCATTCACCCACCCCATCGACAGTCACGATCGCTGCCTCTTCGTACGGGCTCGGCAGGAAGCATGAAGCTGCATGGCACATGTGGTGCGGCACGAACAGGATGTCGCCCCTGTACCCTAGGGTCTTCCTTATGGTGCTGACCACGCGCAGCTTGGTATTGGCCCATGACGGCATGGCCTTGACAAAGGTCTTGATGCTCAGAGGGCAATGGTTGATGTGCTGGCTCAGGATACGCTCGAACTTTATTATCGGCTTCTCGTAGAACGCAACGAAGTCGACCTTATCTATCGTGATCCCGGCTTCCTCAAAGCAATACTTGAGCGCGTCATACGGGAATGAAGAGTCATGCTTCTTCCTCGAAAAGCGCTCCTCCATGGCCGCCGCTATTATCTTACCATCTTTCAGGATGCAGGCTGACGCGTTATGAAAATAGCACGCTATCCCGACGATGATCATTTCCTGCCGACCATGAGGAAATAACCGCCCTCATTGCGGATCGTCCACAGCCACTTGAGCTGAGGGAGCCAATTGAGCCTCGGCTTGACAGAAGGATCGCGGAAGAATATGCTCTCAAAGGACGTGTCGATCTCATCCGTCAACGAAATCCTCGGCACAGACGAGACGAACTCGATGTCATTGGCCCTGAACCACCTCAACACCTGCCCCACAGTATGGGTCGACTCATGCGGATGCTTATACTGGTCGTTGAACCATCCTCTCAACCGTTCCTTGTCTTCAAAGGTGCTGATCTGAGGCTTGATGAACGCCTTGAGGACTCTCTTATTGCCCCTGAACAATGTCCTCATCAAGAAACGCTTCGTATAGAGGGTCTGTCTCCCCACCCTATGATAGAGGCCGACCACCAGGAAGCCGCCCTTCTTTGTGTATCTTGCAACATTACAGAAGCCCTTGAACGGGTTTGCAGTGTGATGCAGCACGCCATTGCAGAAGACGTAGTCGAACTGCTCCTTCGACTTGGGTGGATTCAGTATGTCTAAGTTATCCAATGTGAGAGAGTCGAGCTTAAGGTTCTCCTTGAGCTGCCTTGCCTTGCTGAGAGAGCCCTCGGAAAAGTCATAGCCATGCACTTTCTTCCTTTCAAGCGAGAGGTATCCTACCAACTGCCCGGTCCCGCAACCGATGTCAAGGATGGACGCAGTCTTCGGGATTATCCTATCCAGGTAGCGGGCGAACGGATAGGCAGCTGACCTCAGGTCGTCCCTGGTCTTGAAACGCGTGAGGTCATAGTCTGGGAAGGGAGTCCTATTGTAGAACTTTTCAACCTTTCCGCCTACCTTCTCTTCTTTTCCCATCAGAACTGCCTATGATATTCTTCTATCGGCTGCTTTTTCATATCCAACGGCTGCCAATAGCTTTTTTTCTTCTCCCACTTGGTGAACATGAACTTCTTTCCGACCAACCTTGCGACCAATGATGTAAGAAGGACTACAGTGAGATAGACTACCACTAAGGCTATCTTTATGATCGTATTGACGATGAACAGCGGTATCTTCTTTAAAATCATCATAGACCCTCCTGGAGCTGGAGAAAAATGGGAGGTTTAAAAATGTTTCTTTTTACGGTAATAACCGGGCTCGACCATGAAATATGCCTTCACTGATCAGTATCCTGCAAATGCTGTCGGATTGTTGTGGAGCCTCTAAAGAACGAGTATACGCAGGACCCCTTCGAGTAAAAAACAAAGATTTAATAATGACGGCGGATTCCGGAAAAGCATGGAGTTCGACAGGCATAGCACTGCTGAAAAGGTCGGTGAGAAGATAGGTTTCTTGACAGCTTATTTCTTCATCACCACCGGGGTGTTCCTCATATTCATGCTGCTGAAG
>JAHIVG010000006.1 GCA_018816705.1 Nanobdellota archaeon | reverse complement strand
TTTTGGTGAGTATCAGGTAGTTTACTGCGAGCCAAGTACAATGCGTCCAGGAGCACCGAAAGGATTATGGGGATTGACGGTACAGGCCACAATGCACAGTCGGTTTGAGTCGAGTCAACAAATCTATGGTAAAAGAATTGGTAATGAGAGTGAAGGACGTTGTGAGAAGCATTTTGAGACCACTTCTCATCCTCAGACATATGATAAGGATTTTCAAGTTAGGTTGTCTTATGACTTGATAGACAGCAATGACAATGGCCGTCTGGATCTAGTAATGGCGAGAATGGAGTTATATCTAAGCGATACATTCGTGGATTATGATATACATTTTTCCGGGAGAGTCAACAATGGAAAAGTAGATCTCGAGCAAGAACCAGCTTATCATTTGTCACATTTAGATGCTGTAATAACATCTTTTGATCCAGAAAAAGATGAAAATCTTGCTGAATTCGGCATAACAGACTTATTTGAGAGTACGGGATTACCAATCTTTAACATTTTGAAGGACCCAAAGCAGGTCCGCGAGATGCTTGCTGCTAAATTGACTCTCGACTATCCGGTTCTTAATGGATATTATCAGAGCCAGCGCGCGCAGGCAGAGGAGCGCTGAACCACAGGATGCTTATTTTTCCTTTATTAAACCGATTAATTTAAATACCTTTACGTGCCACAATGTGCAATCATAGTTTAAAAATACCATGGGGGGTTTATAATGGCTAAGAAAAAGAAGACTGTCAAGCCTAAGAGCATAACGATTCCTAATAAGAACAATATGCAGAACGCTAAGACACAGGTCATGCCCCCAGGCATGCCGCCCATGGACAAGCTTCCTAAAGACGTCCAGGACAGGCTCAAGAACATCAAGACCAAGCTGGACAAGTTCAAGAAGAAAGTGACCGAGAAGTTCGGCAAGTACATAATGGGTATCGCCCTGATGCCTCCCCCAAGGCCCAAGGAGGGCGAGAAGCCAGACCTGGACACGATATCAGTCTTAGTCCTTGTTGATGATTCTGACAGCAGGAAGATGACCAAGATGGAGCTCAAGACCAAGCTCACTGCCATAATCAAGTCAATGGCAAAGGAGACCGACGAGAACATGAAGGTCACGACCATGATCCTCTCAGAGGTGTGGCAGAGCTGCTATGATGGCAAGACAGAGACCCTGCAGATGATATCATTGAGTGCGCCGATACATGACACTGGC
Organism: Nanobdellota archaeon; assembly: GCA_018816705.1. Taxonomy (GTDB): domain Archaea; phylum Nanobdellota; class Nanobdellia; order Woesearchaeales; family JAHIVG01; genus JAHIVG01. The sequence continues at coordinate 3,151 of JAHIVG010000006.1, read as the reverse complement.
ATGCTAGCTGCCATCAAGATAGCTGAGATCCACAAGACCATGATCCTCAAGAAATTCGAGAAATACATAGTCAGCTACGTGCTCGCCGGTTCGTTGGTGCAGGGCAAGGCTACGCCCACGTCAGATATCGACGTCTGGGTCGTGATAGACGACACCGACGTGAAGAAGATGACCCGCGTCGAGCTGAAGGACAAGTTGAGAGCGATAATCATCGGCATGGGCATAGAGGCAGGCGAACTCACCAGGATCAGGAACAAGCTCAACATCCAGGTCTACATCCTGACTGACTTCTGGGACTCGCTGAAGGAGGCCAACCCCATCATATTCACACTTTTGAGGGATGGCATCCCGTTCTTCGACCGAGGCATGTTCATGCCCTGGAAGCAATTGCTGCAGATGGGCAAGATCAAGCCAAGCGCTGAGGCCATCGACATGTTCATGAACTCTGGTGAGCAGATGATCAAGAGGGTGAAATTCAAGCTCAGGGAGACGGCCATGGAAGACACCTATTACGCTCTCCTTACGCCGAGCCAGGCAGCCCTCATGCTGAGCGGAGTGCCTCCGCCATCGCCGAGGGAGACCCCGAAACTGATGCGCGAGATATTTGTCCAGAAGGATAAGATCTTCGAGGAGCGCTTCGTCAAGATCCTCGAGAGGAACATCCAGATAAGGAAGGACATCGAGCACGGCACCAAGAAGGAGATTACCGGCAAGGAAGTGGACAAGCTGCTCGCTGATGCCAATGAATACCTCAAGGCCATCAAGATCCTTTTCAAGAAGATAGCTAAGGAGAAGGAGGAAGAAGGCATCGTCACCATCTACGAGAACGTTGTCACGATAATCCGTGACATACTCAAGCTGGAGGGCATCGAGCGCGTCCAGGACATCGAAGTGGTCAAGATATTCGAGGATGAGATGATATCGCAGGGCAAGATCCCTGCCAAGTACCTCCGCATGCTCAACGCCATAGTCAAGGCCAAGAAGGACTTTGACGCCAAGAAGCTTACGAAGCAGGAAGTTGATAAGGTCAAGAAGCACTCCACAGACTTCGTCAAGTTCATGGTAGAGTACATGCAGCGCAAGCGCGGCCGAGAGCTTGAACGAGCAAGGATACGTGTCAAGCACGGCAGCAAGTTCGGAGAGGTCCTCCTGTTGGACAAGACTGCCTTCGTGATCCATGACGTGGACCAGGAGGAGAAGTCGATATCCAAGGCGACCCTGACGGCTGACGGCGGCCTGAAGGACAGGGTCGACTCCAGCCTGGAAGAGCTTGAGAGGCACCTGGCTAAGATAGAGATACCGGCCAAGGTCTTCATCAAGGAGAAGATTTTCGAGGACCTGAAAGGCATATTCGGCAGGGACGTCGAAGTCCTTGTGACACAATGAGGAAGGCGCAGATAATAATAATCATCCTGGTGCTAATCCCGTTCATCTTGAGTGCCTACTTCTACAACCTGGTGCCGGATCAGGTCCCGTCACATTGGAACGCAGCAGGAGAGGTGGACGATTATCTCCCGAGGTTCTGGGGAGTCTTCCTGATGCCCATCGTTGCTGCAGCTTTGGTGCTGCTATTCTTCGCCATTCCCAAGCTTGACCCTCTGAGGAAGAACATCGAGGGATTCACCAACTACTTCGACGGCTTCATCATACTGGTCATCCTTTTCTTGCTGGTCATACACATGCAGGTCCTGCTCTGGGCCATCAACATCAGGGTCAGCCTGAACATAACGATGCCAATTGCCGTAGGTGTGCTTTTCGTGTATATGGGCATCATGCTCAAGCATGCGAAGCGGAACTGGTTCATAGGTATCAGGACCCCATGGACCTTGAGCTCTGACCAGGTCTGGGATGGCACCCACGCCCTGGCTGCAAAGCTCTTCATGGCTGCAGGTGTGATCTCCATTGCAGGAGCGGCCTTCGAGAAGCTCGCGATGTATTTTGTCCTCATCCCCGTCATCCTGACGGCAGCTGTGTCGGTAGTTTATTCTTATTTGCTGTTCAAGAAAGCCAAACCAGCAAAATAGTATTATGTCATTATTCTGAAGTGATTACTTTCGAAAACTATTTAAATGCAGCTATAACGCTTCCAGTCATGGAAAAAGCGATATGGCGCACGGTCACACAGGTTGCAAAGGCAATTGAAAGAGGGCAGTCTGTTGTCGGCACGGATGTCAGGGATTTTTATGAGCAGCAGGTATCCCAGTATCCTCTATATGACAGATGGTATGAGAAGGTGATGGAGATAGTCGAAAATGGCCATCACGGCATGAGGGTGCTGGAATACGGGCCAGGCACTGGCAGGCTGGCGAGCATGCTGATGGACCATCCAAAGGTTTCCGCAGTTACTGTTGTCGAGCCGGAGAGACAGTTCAGGGAGATCATTGAGGAAGCGACTGGGGGCAGGGTGAATATCGTGCCAGTCAAGGCTGAAAAATATGTCTCCAGGGAGTGTGTCGACCTGGTTGTCGCGATGGCATCCTATCATCATTTCGAGGACAAGCCCACAGCGTTAAGGAACGCAAGCCTCAGCATGAGGTCTGACGGGCTCTTCATCATTGCGGACACCTTCCTGCAGCCCTATGGCTTTGACCAGAGATACAGTCCTACAGACAGGGAAGAATTCGCAGACAGGGTGATGGAGCATGCAGCTGAGCAGATCATGGCGATGCCGGAGCTGAAGCGGGAGGTTGTGGAAGACCAGATCCGCACAGCGATCCTTGATATGTTGCGAAGGGGTGAGCTGAAGGTCTCGGTTCCTATCCTAGAGACCCAGCTTGAACAGGCAGGTTTCCGGGATGTGAATATCGAGAAGATGATAGGGGATGATCCCAACGTTGACTATGACAAATTAGGCTGGCATTTCATAACTGCAAAACGTTAGCGCTGACTTTCTATGAACTTGGCTATGGACCTGTCAAAGGTCTCCTCCACGTCATCTGGGAAGAAGCATGCTGGTATCTGCCCGAGCTTGATGTGGTACTGCACGCAGTCACAGCACACCCCTTTCTTGCTGCAGCCTCTGTATGTGCAGTTGCAGAACTCCAGGTTGCGCTCCTTCTTGCATTCCATGGCCATCACAGGTATCTTACGAACTTGTTCTTGCTGTCGACCAGGATGTTCTTAGGCTTTATCTCTTTGTTGGTCAGCTCGA
>JAHIVG010000060.1 GCA_018816705.1 Nanobdellota archaeon | reverse complement strand
TGTACCTCAGGCACCTGATAGTCAAGAAGCTTGAGGACTACTTCTACAGGAAGCACAAATACGACTTCGCCCATATCCCGAGGCCGCTGGGATCGATAAGCATCTGCAGCGGAGAGCCTTGCGAGGCATACCTCTATGAATGGGCCCACGGAACTGAAGGCTTCCACTGGGAAGAGCAGCAATCAGATGGCAGCACTAAGCAGATCTCACTCAAGGACTGGGATGAGTTCTCTGCATGCTTCGCATCAGCAGGCATCGACATGAGTATAGACATCACGGATCCTGATGATGGCCGCATCTCGAAGAACATCATCCACCAGTTCCCTAATGACTATCATCCTGAATCAGGCAACAGGAGCTCGGTATGGAAGAGGATAGACTTCGGATACTCCAGCCTCCGGATGGACTACGACAAGCTGAGGGCATTCTTAAATGCAAATGAAAGGGACATGAAGCTTTACCTGAGGGGCGAGAGATACAAGATGCTGATGCTCGCAGTAGAACATCTGACCAAAGGGACAGACCAGATGGATGATGTGGATATCGGCAGGCTCGAAACTTTAGTAGGGGACTACAGAGGAAGGACATTGAGGCACTTCACGTCGAGGGGCTCCAGCATGACAGGGCAAGGCACGAGGTTCGATGGCGGCGTGGAGACGCTCATCTAAAGCCTCTTCAACAGTTCCTTCCTGGTCCTCGTGACCTTCGGTGTCCAGAGGCCTTCGTATGCTATCGCATTGAAGACGAGTTCATAAGGTCTGAGCATCTCGTGCCAGAAGAGGGCAGCGCCAGACCTATAGCAGTCCTGCTGCAGGTCATGCCTAAGCTCTCGCCTCACATCAGGCTGAGGCTGATAAGCATCCAACACTGCTGGCACGACTTCACTTGGGGCTTCGCCAGTGTGAGATATGCCTGATAGGCACAAAGTCAGCAGGTCTTTGCCCTTGAGCCAGGCCTGGGATTTATTGGGATTGGGTTTGGACCCGAAATCATAACCGTACATCTCGCCATCATGCATGAAGGTGTTACCGAGCCAGGCGTTGCCCCAGACCACATCACTAGCGTGCATTTTCCTCAGAAGATCGCAGGCCATGGTAACATAGTCGATAGCCCCTGTCCTGTCGCCTCTCTCGACACAGCCAAGGATCAGGTCAAGAGTGTCCTGCGTGTCCTCGAGGTGCTTTGTCAGCAGCACCCCCTTCACAACAGGCTGACCGTTGTCCCTGACATAGTCCTGCCTCGATTCAAGGGTGTGGAAATCGCCGGCGTGTTCGACGTATACCTGGTTCTCCCTGTCAATTGAGTCCTGAGGGCCCTCGAAAGAGACAAAAGATTCGTTGAAAAAGAACTCGGCAATCGGTCGGGTCAGGGTTATGAGGCCGTAGCCCAGTATCTTGAAAGATTTTACATGAATATCTTCGTCGTTAAGGTGGACAGTGTCATGATGGCAGGTCCAGGCATAGCCGTTGTCCTTCTTAGAACTGTCCTTATACCAGCCCCTCTTGAGGTCTGCGTGCGGGAAACCCGAAAAGAGACCTTTCCGTCTGATGTCCCTGACTTCAATCAGGAGTTCTTCCCTGTCATGAGCTTCTCTCATCACGGCAGGGGGAATCTGCAGTGATTAATAAGCGTTTCTGATTTGCATTCAGAGCCTTTTAATTCGGCTCTGTAGAAAATCATCTTCATAGATTTTCCACTAAGCCTTTTAAAACGAAACTTTTAAATACATCTCGACCGAAGATATGAATAGCAATCAAAAGGGGCGATAAACATGGTTGATGATGAATACGAGCTCACTCCTCATAAGCAGCTGGAAGAGCTGCGGCACGAGATCGAGATCCTGAGAAAAAATCCGTTGCATGACACCAAGGAGAGCAAGGACCTTCTAGCCGCCGTAGACAGGCTTAATGCGAGCATCAACACCCTGATAGACATGTTCAAGCTGGCCGCTGATGACATGAAGAAAGGCCATGAAGATAGCCCTGTGAATATGGATCCGCTGTTAGACAGGATGGGTGAGCTCGAGAGGCAGAACAAGATAATCGCCGAGGGAATGGTATCACTTTCAGACCTGGTGAAGAAGGCCCATGCAACCAATGAGCCGCCGAGGCCGAACGTGTTCAACCCGCCTCCCTTCAAGCCCATGTATAATCCACCACCTCCACTCATGCACAGTCCTGAACCTAGGCCGATGGCACCGCCTCCGACACCCCTGGATGCTCCGATGCCGCCGCCGGAGGACAGGAGAGGGCTGTTCAACTTCCGCAAGTAAAAATCCCAACCACCCAAGGGCGGGGTACAACAAAATCTAAGATTTTGTGTACACGAAAAAACAACGCTTTTTTCGTTGTATTTTTAGTGTTTAGATACCCCATTACCTTGAAATAACCAACAGGAGGTAACCCAAATTAATCAAGCTTCAGGGTATCTAAACAAATGATGCTCAACCAGGACGCTACATTCTTGTACAAGAGCTTGGTAGGCGCAGCCGATAAGCTGAATAAGAAGGAACAGCACCATCGCAGCCTCAAGAGTCACATCACAAAAGTCAGGAAGGCCTCCCTTGACAAGAAGACGCCCAAGAAGGAGATGGAAGGCCACATACGTGAGCTCAGGAAGAAGATAGACATTGTCATGGAACATGAGCAGCAGATCCTGAAAAGAAGCTTGGAAGGAGATACAGCATACCAGCGGTTCTCCCAGAAGCTGCATGATATTGAGGGCAAGCTTGACAAGCTGTCAAGCAAGAAGCAGCCTCGGCCGGTAATCAAGACAGAGCGTCCTGACGTGTCAGAGCTGAGACAGCGCATGAGCCAGTTAAGGGACAGGGTAGAGGGCTTGCATGCAAAGGTGAAGGCCCAGCCTGTCATAAGGATCGAGCTCCCCCAGAGGGCTGATGAGCCGCCGAAGATATTGCCTCGTGTAAGGCCGCCGGTGATGGTAAATAGGCCTGAACCGATGGCACCGCCACCTGCACCGCCCGAGCCCGGGATCCCTGCCAGACCGTTGCCGGTTCCCAAGATGCCTGAGGATTTTCCGTGGAAGTATCCTGAGGAGAGGGAGCGGATCCAGCCACCGATACATCAAGAGATTCCGCCGGCAAGGATGGACCCGCCGGCCATCCCGGAATTCATGAGACCGGCTGTGAAAGTGCCTGCTTTACCCCCAGAAGACAAGCCGTCTAAGAAATCTGAGGTCCATCACGAGGGTAAGGCGCCCAAGCTCAGGCCGCCAGGGCCGATGCCGTTCCTTGAAGAGACAGAAGAGCATAACAAGCCCATACCTACCATGCGGGGCACCGAAGAGGAGACGAAGAACCCTGAGAAGAAGGGCTTCTTCTCCAGGCTTTTCAAGAAATGATCACAAATCCTTGGCCATCACTGTCTTCCTGCCGTTGGCCTCTGCGCGGGCAGCAGCCTGCTTGACCAGTTCCTCGGCCTTCTTGTTGAGGGTATCTGCGAAATCTGATGAAACGCTGAAATTGGGTATGAGACTCTTGATCTTGGCCTTCACAACAAGCATCTGCATCACCTCGACCCCTATAATCTACGGATTAGTATAAAAAGGTTGCGCTCGGCTTGAGTTTTTCGAATAATTCTGTGTAAGGCTTTTAGCCTTAAATAGGTAAACAGGTTTTGGCGGAGTCCGATGATCAATGCGTCCTTGTATTGGTTGTCTGTCCTTCTGCTGTGCGTGTGGATTATTCCTGCTCTTGTTGCAGCGCCATACAGGACTTCGCCTGTACCACGAATATCATGGTACAACCTGGAAGGGTTTCCCTTCCAGGCTTTTCGAAGCTGGGCTTTGACACTGAGCTTCCGGTGAACAGGCTTCTTTGTGGGTTTGATGACTGGTATGAGTCCTTGTTTGCATGCTTGTTCTAAGAGGGCATGGGTTTCGTACGCGCTGTCTCCGAACAAGTAGCCAACAAGCTTGTTATGGCTGATGGTGTTTTGTGCTCCTCTGCCATCACCGCAGTGCTTGTCAGTCGCGCTCATACCCTCAACCACGACCATCTGCCACGGCGGGTCATAGCCGAGCACGGTGTGAAACTTGATAGAGAGCTTCACCTTGTTTCTCGTGCCTTGCACGAGGCGTTCTTCCCGAACGCTGGTACTGAGCGCGGTGCTGTCTGCGATGTGTAACAAGATTTCGTTGGTGAGCTCCTTGATCTTACGTTCAAAAAAGCTTGTCAGCGTGCAAAGCAAGGCTTGTGATAGCCTTGTGTAATGGTACTGGAACAGGCTGTGATCATAATGCCTTCCCAAATAGCATTCTGACTGCTGTTCCATCCTCTCGTAACCATCACCTGAAAGCCTTGACCAAACAATGAACGCGATAAGACGCTCTTTTCTTACTGCGCAAGGCCTGCCACGATGGCAGGCTAGGCTTCCACTGCTATGCATGATTACTTCAGAAAGGATGGAAACGCAGTGCGCAGCCGAAAAATTCTTAAGCATCAAGTCCCTACGCTTCCTGTACGAAATTTGAGGTTTCATTGGGTGGTGGCCTCCACGCCACCCCTCTTTGAAACACCCTAAATCTCATTCTCAGGAAAGGAATAAACACACCAAACATATATATTTCACTATTTATTCGAAAAACTC
>JAHIVG010000005.1 GCA_018816705.1 Nanobdellota archaeon | reverse complement strand
GGCATGCCGTTGCGCACCCTGTCCGTGAGCCTGACGTAGGCATTGAAGCTCAGGTCCTCGCTGAGGTCTAAGTTGACCGGAGGGAAGGTGCAGTTCCACTTCTCCGCGTCATGGTTGCAGGTGGATGCCTGGATCAGGCTGTTGTGTCCGATGCTCGAGAGGTTTATGAAGGCCTTGTCAGGCTGCACTCCGACTCCTGCTTCTGTGAACTCTGCCTTGAACCTTAGGTTAGTCGAGTCTGGATTGAACCATGCAGCTTCCTGGCCGAACTCGTTGACCAGCAGGATGCGGCAGTTGCTCGGTGCGGTCTCGTCGAAGACGAACTCCCTGCAGACCGGAGCTGCCATCTCGTTGCCCATGCCGTCCTTGGCCAGGCCACAGACCTCCTTGATGCCGTCTGTGATGTACTGCGAAGGGTTTACGCGGACAGAGTCGTTCTCGTAGATGTTCTCATACCTGCCGCTGATGATGTCAGGGTAGAGGCTGCCTATGTTCCCGCCAGGCCTGAAGGTAAGCCTGATCTCCTTCACCCCGGAGCAGCCCCCTAGTGAGGCGCAGTCGACCGCCTTCACGCTGAGTGTGAGGTTCTCGTCATTGCCGACCATGGTCTTGTCGATGGTGAATATGGGCATGGTCGGCGGGTCCTGGTCTATGGTCCAAGCCACCCTCTTGGATACGGCGCTTGAGCCGGGGCAGTCATCGAGGTCAGTGCATAATATGATTCGCCAGGGAGAATGCCACTGTGCTATCTCAGAGTCCTCGTAGAGGCAGTTGAAGGTCTTGGTGCCGACCTGATCGCAGGTGCCGAAGAACTCAGTCTCACGGCCATTGGGGCCTATCCTGAGGTATTCTGTATTGGTCGAGAGGTCTATGCCTGTTATCTGGGCCTGCCATTCGATGGTGAGGATGTCCTCCTCCTTGAGGAAACCGTTCACTTCGTCCTGGCCGTAGGCCTTTACGTCCCTGATGTTCTGGGCATAGGCCTGGGAGAAGGAGATAGGGAGGAGTAGTATCATGAGAATCATGAACCACGCTGCGCCTTTCTTGTGCATCATCAGACCCTTTTTATGTGATTCTGTATTGTTCCTTTTAATAGCTTTTCGCTTCTCAGCTGCTGATAGGGGTGTCTTTCATGATAGATGGGGATCCGCTCGGAGGAGGCCGCTTAACGCATCCCTCCGGCAACACATCCATGAATGGGTCCCTGCAGCAGGCGCAAAGCTCGCCTGTGCATATGTAATTCTCCTGGCTGTCGTCGCCGCAGCAGTAGCCGTCGGTGATGTCGTTGTCATCATCGTCGCAAGCGCCGGTGTCGCAGGGCGCCGTTGTCCACCTGAAGCCGCATAATGCCTCCAGGGCATCAGGCTCGTCTTCCCTTGGCGGCTCAGGTAAAGCTCCTGTCTTGGGCTGGATCCTGAGCTTGGAGGTGAGCGCCTGCCAGTATTGGTATGAATTCCCTGGGCCTGGATCGAATATGCCCACGAAGCTGTGCCAGGTATTGTTGAGCATCAACCTGCTGGACTTGAGGTCACCATCATATTGGAATATAGTCTTGTTCAGGTCGGCCGTGAAGCCGCCGTACCATGCCTTGCCAGTCTCATCATCCTCCTTGGTCCTCATGGCTGCCTGGGCAGCCACACCGGGCTTCTTGACAGAGTAGTACTTGTCGAAGTTCTCTGGGGGCTGCAACGGCGTCTCCTCGTTCAGCAGCCTGTTCAGCCAGTTGACGATTATCGTGAACGGGTCGCTGATGTATCCTGTGAAGACACCCCAATAGTCGGGCGGGACGAGCTGTATGCCCCCGCTGCCGAAGAAAATCAGCTTCTTCTTGGCGTCGAACCAGAGCTCTTTGACCGGTCTCGAATCGCCCCTTTCACAGTTCTGGAGCTGTGTCTTCCCCTTGCCATCGCAGACTTCTATATATATGCTGCCGAAGATTCCTTCAGATGTCTCAGTCCCTGCTATCACTTCATCGAGTGCATCATAGTATGCATCATTGTACTCAGTGCTGCCAGGGGCGAAATCCTTCAAGGGAAAGCCGAAGGCGACCTTCTCCTCCCCATCCGTATCCACATAGCGGAACACACATAAGGAGCCCATGGCCTTGGACCTCAATTCAGGGCTGTGGGCGTCGCCAGAAGACTCATCAGCCTTCATATAATCGGGCAAGGCTGCGTCAAGCTCGTCGCAATGGATCGTATAGTCGCTGATTTCATGGTAATCGATGAATTTCGTGAACACGTCAGCGACCAAGGCTGTCCTGGTCGTCCAGATGCCCGGCTCACCGGTTTTAGCGAGGCAGTAGTGGTCCTCCTGGTAATTGGTCCAGCCGGCAGGGACGCAGGGAACAGCGCCTGTCCGCCAATCAGGGCATTGGGTGTGGGTCTCATCGAAATCATAGCCATGAACATTGAATGTGGGATCCGGGCAGAAGCAATATCCCGGCTGGCAGTGGAAGGGCTCCTGGCCTGTCCAATCCCAGTCCATCTCCTTGGACCAGGAACCGTCGCGGCAGTAATAGGTCTCATCGGCGAACTCCTCGGATTCCCCGGACTCGACGCATGCGAAGCCTGTCCAGCACTGGCCGCCTGACTGTGTGATGGGGCAGCAGCCCTCGAACTGTGGGTTGTCGTAGAGCACGTGGGCGCTGTCTTTGGCAGTGAGCATCGATTCTGGCAGCGTGGAGAAGCCCCAATCCTCCCTGAAGGCGCACAGCGAAAGCCTCCTGAAATCCCTCGTCAGATTGTTCCACGTCCTATGGAATACTGGATCACTTACTCTTCCCGTCGCATAGAGGTCTGGATAATCATCATCCTGGGGTAACTTGACAAACAGGCTGTATCCGCTGTTGGATCCAGTGCAATCCGCTACGTAGCTGGCGATATCCTGCCAATTTGCAGGCAGATTGTTGTTCATGATGTCCAACACCAGCTGCTGCAGGAATTTATTGCACAGCGTCGGTGCATTGATTCCGCCATAGTGTATATATTCATATATCATGCCAGGGTCTTCGCGTATCATCGCCTCAATCTTCCTGTCTCCGGTGTCGACGAAGAGATTATGGAATTTGATAGGCTCGACGACGATGTTCGAGATCGGATTTGTGCCTCCCATCAGATTAGTGGGCCAAGCGAGGCTATCACCATATTGGAAGAGGTTTGCGAATTCCTCTTTCACATTATCCATGTCATCAGACAAACCTTCAAAGCCGATTCCAGAACGATTGCTGATAAGGAGGATGCTCTTTTCCTGATTCCACCCTGCGC
>JAHIVG010000059.1 GCA_018816705.1 Nanobdellota archaeon | reverse complement strand
GACATAGTCTAAGAAATCGAAAATCCTATCATCGGTCAATGGCTCGTTGTAGCCGCTGGGAGTCAGCCTTCCCTTGAAATCCCAGTCCCTCAACTGATCAATCAGTGAATAGAAAATTTCAGACTCCAACACATCTTCCCTCCCTTCTGGCCTGGGACAGTAATAGCACTTGCGGCTACATTCTGAATTCGTCTCGATATCCACTCCTACCGGCAGGTCCCTGCCGCTGTGAAGCGTCAACCGTTCAACCCCACTAATCACAGACCTCGCCTGGAATATGAATCTATACTTAAGCCTTTCAGGCATAAGCACATCAAATGATCTCTTACCGATGGTCCTCAACAATCTCAAACTTTATCCCCCCATGAATAACCCTGGAGTGGACATACCATATAAAACAGTTATTGTATGCTTTTAAAGGGATATCTCTGGTGAAACAGAAAGGCTTAAATATCACTATGCCGCAGTGATGAAATTATGGAACTGGAATCAAGATTAAGGTACAAGACAGGGGTCAAGCTCGACGCAGAGCAGGCCGCAGATTACCTCAGGGTTTCTTATTTCACACTGGTAAGATATCTCAATCGTGGTGATGTGCCAGGAAAGAAGAAAGGCAAGTCATGGGAGATAGACAAGGAAAGGCTGGACAAGAAGTTCTATCCGAGAGGAGAATATCCAAAGGATGATTACACTGGTTTGGGAGACCAGATATTCGACCTGCCAGAGCTCGCGGAATACCTCGGTGTAAGCATACATAAGATATACGACGGCTGGATGACCACACGGAAGCCCGTAAGAGGGCAGATCCCTGTGGCAAAGATCGGCGGCAGCTACAAGGCGAGGAAGGAGCTGGTGGACAGGCTCTTCGACCCGTGGAAGCTCAAGCGGGAGGACTTCTCAGAGGAAGGAGATGAGATATGGGACATCAATGGATTAGCAGACTATCTGGGGATCGATGACCCGCTCAGCCTCTACAAGCACATACATAATATATCTGATGGCAAGAAGATACTTGAAGGGAAGATACCCGGAACCTGCATAGGCGGGAGGTGGCGGTTCAAGAAATGGGTGGTCGACCTCGCGTCTCAGGAAGCAACATAATTTAAATACTAGTCCTGCCTAAAAGTTTTAATCATGAGCAAGGTATTCAAGGAAGTTCCGCTGGCTGAGATCACGCTCAGGAAGTATGAGAAGCCACACGGACTCTCTGGAAGGGACCTGTACAAGAAGCTCTGCCTCTCATTCGGATTGTTGCAGCCAGGCGACAGCCGCGACGTCATCGTCGATATCCTTAGGGTACTGGTCGCTGCTTCAAGGCAGAAGAATATGCTGAGTTCTGAAGAAGTGAAAGCGCAGGTTGTGAAATTACGGGAAGAAGGCAAACTTCCTTTATTAGGGGTGGCCAGTTCTAACATCAGGAGGCAGCTCCGGCGGTTAAGGGACCTGTTCATCGTCGAGAAAATCAAGAATGAATATAGGATAACCGAGTTCCTGACGCTGCAGGAGATATTCAAGGACAAGATAGAGAAACACTTGTTGCCAGACCTGGTGGAAAGGCTGAACGACTATCTGGCTGAAGCAGACGCTACGAACCCAGGATCCTCTTGATCCTCAGCACGTTCTCCCTCTTACATTCCTTCCTCTTGCCCTCTCTCAAGGTGAAGGTCTCGCTCCCGCGGTAAGGGCAGGAGAACTTCTCTTCTGTGCAGACCTTAACTACCATCCCCTGCATGAACTTGCACGGCTCCTTGGGGGAGAGCTGCCTGAGATAACGGTCGAACTTCTCCTGCGTGTCCTCAGCCATGGGCAGAATGATGTAATCCAGGTTTATATGTTTTTTCAGCCTTGTCAGCGATTCAACAGCTTGGCTTGTCCACCAGTCAACTCCTTTATCCTATCTTTTAGCGTGACCGCCTTTTCATAATCTTCATTTCTTATGGCATAATCAAGTTGATTACACACTCTTTCAAGCTCTGTAACTAGAAGGTTTGCCTGGCCCTGGCAGATTTCATTACCAACAATCTCAAATCCCCACCATGCGTCAGTGCCTCGAGCAACAGACTCTTCAAGATAGGACTTCATCTTGAAAAATTCAATATCTGGAATCTCATTTAGGCCACATGCTGAAACCTCGACTGTCGTTCTGTCGGGTGTATCAATTCTTGGCAGTTTGACCAACTCATAACTGAAGTCCCTTCTCAACTTTACCCTTATAGCCTTGTGAATAGGAAAATGAGACATGGAGTGTCTGTCATAATCCCCAATGATAAAGACCGTTACGTCCTCCCACGTCATTTTTAATTCATCAATCATAAATTCTCTCGCCTCTTGTGACCTTACTGAAGTTTTATCAAAGAAAGCTGTACCGAGGGGGATACAAAAACGTAGGTATCCGACTGATTCACATTGTTCAGCGTCACTAAGAGAAGAATAAATTTTTCTACATATTGAACATGCATAGTCTACCATGCAATGGGATTTTTCTGCCCACTTATAAATTTTACGTTTTAGTATCACTACCAAGTGAGTATATTTTAGGGGTTGTTATCTAGCGGTTGATTTTTAAGAATTCCAACAATAACAATACTTTTCTTAAAAAATCAGTAATGATGAGCATATTTTGTAGAAAAAGTTCTTATTGATATGATTTATTTTAAAATTAATTAGTTATTATTACCCATATTTATAGATTAGTATAAAAATAGAAACACTTTTAAATGGGAAAGGCTAAGAATCTACATATTTGCTTAAATAAGTGCTGAAGAATGACATTAACACCTACTGAGCAGAGAGTCTACAAAGCATTCTATAACCAGGTCTGCACACTGGAAGACGTCAAAGGCCTGCTGAAGAACTACAGGCAGGCAGTGGTTGCGTGCAAGAACCTTGTTGAGAAGAAATATTTCAAACGGGTGAAAGGAGGGCTGTATGTTGTGGTGCCGTTCGAGCTCGCGCCGGATACTAATGACTCTTATGTTCCCGATAGGTATCTAGTTGCTGATAGGATGATAAAGGACCGTTTCTTAAGCCATCATACTGCCCTGGAACTGCACTGCGAGGCCAAACAGCTGCCCACAGTGTATGTCACGTCTTCCGGCAGGGTGCCAGACGTCAATTTCGGTGGGGTGGACTACAGGATCATCACCACAAAGCATTTCTTCGGCTTCATCGAGATAGAGAGGAAAGGCTGCATGATACGGGTGAGCGACCGGGAGAGGACGGTGATCGATTGTATGAGGCAGCTCAAGTTCTGCAACGGATTCGATGAGGTCAAGAGGACACTGCCGAAGATCGGCGAGATCAACTTTGACATGCTGCTGCATTACATGGACAAGATCGGAGAGAAGTCACTTTATTCCCGCATTGGGTACGCGATGGAATTATTGAAAGAGCAGATGGGGACGCCGCAGGGCTTCCTAGACGCTGCCAAGCAGAAGTTGGGTTCAAGGGTGTATTACATCAACAAGAACGGCAAGCTGGTGAAGGAATGGAAAGTCATCGTGTGAGCATGGCGAGGATGCTTGTATTGGTCTTTGTAGCTGTGCTTATGGCCAAGACTGTCGCTGCGCCTTGCTGTGCGAACATAGAATCTGTCGGAGACACCTATGCCTGCGTCGACTTTGGATGGACTCTAGATGAATGCTGTCCGGATGAAACATTCTGGTATGGAGCCGATCCATGGCTGCCTGATAGCCAGAGCGATTGCCAAGCCAATTATTACTCAGGAGATGATACTTGTGATGAATTGGATGACTCGAATGAGGTATGCGAGCTAGGATGCTGCTGCCTCGACAATCCGATAGAAACCTCAAGAGCCTATTGTGATTGGTATTCTCAAGGCGCTAGAGATTTCTTCACCGAAGCAAACGGCTTTGTCGACGGTGTGACCTGCCAGGAGATGTGTTCCTGCGAGGCCTATAATACTTGCACTGTCGATATACCGATAGACTGCCCGAACCTTCCATGCGACGAGCCGGCCGTGGCATGCAAGATAAAGACCTGCAAGGCGAACCAAGGCTGTGTGATACAGGACCTGGACCGCGTCATCGATGACCAGGGGCTGCACAGGTGCGAGGGGAATAATTGGTGTGTTGAAGGAGCATGTGTGCCGAGAACGGGCGAATGCATCGACGCGGACAACGACGGATACGGCAAACCGGCAAGCCCCTTCTGCAGCCATCCCGAAGAGGACTGCGCACCTACCAATATAAACATCAACCCTGGCAAGCCGGAGATATGCAACAACAACGTGGATGAGAACTGCAACGGAATAAAGAAATGCTGCAATGATGCTGATATGGGTGCTGCAACATGTGAGGCCGCCTATGAGCGATGCGAGTGTGGGCAGGCCACATTATTGGACATAGCCAACAAGAGGTGCTGCATCCACACCGCGCCTTATGTGTTTGACACCACTGTCTGCCCGGGCGTCTGCCAGATCCCTGCAGAATGCTCCAATTATGATGGGAATGAGCCAGGATGTGTCGGGCATACATGCGTATGGTGCGGGCTTCTCAATGAGTGCCTTGACACCTGCGCTGGTTGTGTAGAGAGCAGCACCGTGAATACCTGTGTCGAGAACCAAGTGTGCAAAGCGTGCCAGCCCTGTGACCTTGCATGCGGGCCGAACGCTGATTGCGTGCCTGCTTCCACTCCGGTCTGCCAGTGCGAAAACGGATACTTCCTGGATGATTGCACCAACCAATTCCAGCCAGGGCCTGGAAAGATCTGCGAGGAAAGAGCTTGCGACGCATGCAACCAGGCGGGCGGCACTTGCTGCCCGAACGCGTGCAGTGAGATACCTGGGAATCTGTGTGAAGAGGGCCTCTTCTGCTGTGCAGAATGCACGAGCTTCACGTGCTGCGAAGCATACCAGTCCTGCCCGGCCGGCAAGGAATACCCACAGAATGATGATAATTGCATCGGCATTGCATGCACAGTGGCCTGCCAGGACAGGGCTTGCCCAGAAATAATTCAAGCTGGTACGCCGCCGTGCAAATGCGGCCCTGACATCTTCCCGACAAACGGACAAGGGCCATATTGCTGCGCGACAGGACTACAGGCCATGCCGTGCGGCCCGCCGACTGCGACAGGAGTCATATCCGGCGTGATAAAGAGCTCTCTTGCTGATGATCCATTCATGGGAAATGTAGTCGTTTCTTTCACGCAAGATGGGAATAACAAGATGACTGTCCTTGGAACCGGTTGGGAAAACAGATTAGGAGAGTGGGTTCTTCCTTACTCTAAAGAACTTGCTGTGGGACAATATCACGTCTCTGCCAGGGGAGCAGAGTTTAGCCACATCTGGGACAAGACCTATGAAGGCGTGACCGAGAAGCCCAACGTAGAGCTCACAGACAGCGAACAAGAATTCAGGGATATAATAATCAAACCTTCGGCGTGTGGAGTATCCAATCCCATGCCTGTCACATCTTTCATAGCAGAGCATGTCAAGGGCGTTGCCGGAGCCAAGCTGACCTGGACAGACTGCGGCAGCACAGGCATCGTAGGTTATAACATATATAGGAAAGAAAAACTAGGCGCCGAGAATTATGTTGATGCAGGAAGCAAAATCATCAGCAGAAGTCGCCAGTTAGTTGATACAAATTACGATTTCGGCTCAGAGGCCAAATGGGACACAACCTACAAATATGAGATTGAGGTCTTGTACGGAAACGGGAACATCAATAGTGATAGAGTGAGCATCACCCCGGACTTCTTCACAGGCAACGAGCCTTGCGAAGGCATCACAGACGACTCGGAGATATGCATGCACAAATGCCAAGCAGGAGCTGTGTATCAGCATTATGACGGCACAGACGATAGCTGGTGCGGAGCAGCTTCAGATGCTGCAGACAAAAAGAACCGCCTGAGGCTCTTCTGCGACGACGAGAACCTGCTCGACCACCACTCAAGCCCGGCCGTGTATGACTGCACTGTGCGGCTGCTCAGCGAATCCGCCTACTGCACAGGCCCGGACTCAGAAGGAACAACCCATTGCACAGTGGCCTCGGAATGCACAGAGGAAGACAACCCCTTCGGCCTCTACTACAACCACGACTCATGCATATATTTCGATGAAGGAGTCAAGAAAAGCTGTTATTTTGACTACTCACCATACATCGTGGACACCTGCAAGCAATGCGACGATGACACGGGAAGCTGCTTCGACTACGACTCTGCTGCTGCATGCACAGAGGACAACTGCGAATACGGGGACAGCTACGGCGGCTGCGCATGGACAGGGAACGACTACCAGGAGTTCGGCAAGGGCTACTGCGCACCCAAGAATTATAAAGGAACAGACCATTGCGCTGACTGCAACAGCGGCGAGCTGTTCATGGACTGCAACAACCAAGTGTGCAACGCCCTGGGGCTGTGCATGTACAGCGGCACATGCCAGGCCTGCAACGCCCAACTGGGCTGCAAAGATTACACCAGCCAGGCCAGCTGCGGCGACTTCAAGATAAACAGCATGCTGTCCTGCCAAGCCAGCAGCCCCCTTGTCCCTGGCACGATCGTGTACGGCAATGACGGCTGCGGCATAGGAGTATGCAGGTGGGTCGCCAACGGATGCATCCACGACGCCGACTATGACGGCACGGACGACTGCTATGAGGGGGACTGGTTCTGCCAGAGCGACGGCACCCCGCCGGAGACAAGCCTCATCACCACAGGCCTCAAGGTCAACAAGCAAGGCGGCACAGCGGAATTCAGGATAAAAGACAACAAGGCCCGCAAGGGCAGGTTGTATTACTGCCTCGAAAAGAAGGACACGACATGCTGCGTCAATAACAGCGTCGAATATGAAGACTACGACGACCCTGAGGCGACCCGCACTCTCACCTTCCTCCAAGACCCGGGCCTGGGCTCAGAGGACCTTGCCAGTCCCGGCCTCTACAGGTTCAGGTTCTTCAGCCAGGACGACTTCAAGAATTTCGAGCAGGCCAAGACATCATCGTATTTCATGGTGGACACCCAGGAGCCGCAGATAAGCATCCAGGTCTCCCTTCTCCCGGACACTTCCACAGAGTTCAACAGCTTTATAACAGCAGACGTGCAGGTCCCGAACGACCCTTCGACCTGCACAGTCACTTTAGGAGGGGGAGACCTGAGTGAGGGCACATTCACAGACACCGGTCCGCACACTTTCATAGGCCAATATTTCACGCACACCTACGAGGAGTCGCACAGCGACGGGCAGTACACATTGACAGTCAGCTGCACAGACCTGGTCGGCAACCAGAACACAGTGAACCACCGGTTCGAGATAGACAACGACATCAACATAGACAACATGGAACCGGAGCCGAAGGCATATCATTCCGCCACACAGACCCTGAAGCTGACAACGTTATTCCAGGACGACACATGCACCATAATCCAGGCCAAGCACGGCCTGCCTGCCCAGGACTATACCCTAACCCAGACAGCCTTCACCAACACATACTGGGGCACTGACAACAAGAAGCACCACAGCCTGCAACTGACCCTTGACACGGACAAGTACTACAACTTCAGGGTCAAGTGCACGCACGGCGAGACATCAGACTACGGCAACTTCATATTCTCCATCGACAGGAAAGCGCCTGAGAGCTACATGAGGATATTCAACAGCAACGGCTACGAATATTTCGACCATGACGAGCACCAGGTCAGGTACATCACCAACGCCGTACAGGCGATAAACCTTTACTCTGAAGACCAGGACTTCGACGGGGCGAACATGAAGCTCGGCCTGGCAGACATAAAGTACTGCTTCGCCAGCAGCTTCAGCCTGTGCGGAGGCCTGGGGCCGCAGGTCAGATCAGCGAGCGACGGAGCGAGCATTGCCGGCTTCACAGGCGGCTGGATATGCTTCAAAGGCCTTGACAGAGACGACGGCAGCGGCCACAACGAAGAGGCAGAGACCTGCATAGAGATCAGCATCGATGCTGACGCCCCCACAATATGGCTGGAGTCGCCGCCCAACGGATTCGTCACCGACCAGAACGAGGTCACGGTCAGGGGAAGATACCAGGAGCAGAACGTGCAAGAGATAAAGATAATCGTGAGGGACGCCCAGAACAACTACCACATCCACGACGTCACAGACTATGCGGGATACCGGTTCG
>JAHIVG010000058.1 GCA_018816705.1 Nanobdellota archaeon | reverse complement strand
CCGCAACAATCGTATGCACAGTCAACACATCCATATCCATATACGAATCATGCGTAGTCTCAGCAATCTGCCCCACAAACAACGAACGCTCACCCGGCTGCGGAAGCAGCTTGTAATCAATCTTAGCATGGAAACGCTTCTTCTTCTCCATCTGCTTCTTCACTATCTTGATGGTGATTAAGGTGGCTCCTGCCACGAACAGTAATACGAAGAGCAACCAGACAGGCAGGAAGCCGAATATCCTGTACTTGTAAACAGGAAGCTTGACGGTGAAGAGGGCGCTGGATGTCGCTGTCTTACCCATGTAGGTCGCATCAGCCGTGAGTATATAATCTCCGACCGGGAAATCATCGGGTATCCTGTATTCGTTGATCACTGAATGGAATGTCTGCAGCGAGAGTTCCTCATCACCGATCGGGATTATCTCCGTGCCGTTCTGGTGGTTGATGGAATAATGGATGTTGATGTTGTAAGCCCTGTCGATCAGGAGGTTGACCAGGTCAAGCTTGTAGCGCAACAGCCCGTTGGTGTTGACCACCTTATTCAGGGGCTTGATGTTCATTATCATAGCCTCTATCGGCAGGTCCTCTTCCTTGATGATGCTCACTTCGATCGGGATGACAGCCCTGTAGTCGCCGTCGATAACCATGTTGCCGTTGTATATCCCCTGCTTGGCATTGCCCAGTATCCTGAACCGGATGCTCATGGAGCTGTTCGGGGGCACCTTGACCGTGGGGGTCTTGACATCTATCAGCTTAGCTGCATCCCCTTCCACCCTGGCCTGCAGATCCACACTCGTAGGCCTGTAGTTGTAGACCACCAGGAAGTCCTCGAGGAAGCTACCTTGCCTTATCTTCCTGATTATCCTGTCCAAAGACAGGACGACATCCGCTACTGTCTCGGAGACGTCCTTGATCTTCTGCGCGTCAGTAGTTATCTCAGAGATTTCCTCAGGCCGCTCGACCATGACACCTGAACCAGGACCGAGGCCGGGGCCTAATCCTGGGCCTGAGCCGGGGCCAGCGCCAGGACCCATCCCAGGACCGAGGCCAGGAGGGCTGTACTTTTCCATAGTTATGTTGTAATAGGTCGTGTTCCCCGGGGTCAAAGAATTATTGCCTATGAGGTTGGTCATGAATATCTCATAGTCTGCCTTCATGGCAAAGAGATAATAGAAGGACTTCGCCGGCAGGCTTATGCTGTAGGAGCCGTTGTCGTCGGATTGGGTTATGAAACCGCCTATGGCGATGGTGACGTTGCTCAGGAGTGTGGTCCCGAGGAAGGTCGATCCTGTCAAGGTCGCGTTCGGGTAGTCCTCTATGCCCCGCGCCAGGGTGAAATTATGATAATTGGTCTGCCAGGGATAGTTAGTCGTACTCCCGATGTATGGATTGTATCCCTGCTTGATGCCTATGACTGTATTGTTTCCTGCGCTGACCGCGAACTCATAGTATCCTGATCCGTTGGTCTTGGCAGAGCCTGTGCCTGAGGATACGGTCACGTTCACAATCGGCTGCTGGGTGTAGTAATCGGTTATCCAACCTGCGAGGATGGAGTTCTGGCCTCCGAAGCTCAGTGCCGGGTTGAGGGATGCATTGAGCTCCACGGTGTCATATATAGGTATGTACACATTTTCCATGTAGGCCTCATAGCCGCTCTTGCTGAAGAACACAGTAGTGTTCCCGTCTGACACAGGTATCTGGTAGTTGCCGGATTGGTTCGTGTTGCCTGAGTATCCTGCGGCGGCAACCGTGACATTCCCCAATGGCAGGCCTGTGCTGTTGTCCTTGACATGACCCTTGAGGAAGGCCTTGGCTATGACCTCGCCGCTGAACGACGGCTGGAGGGTGATGTTGAGCCATTTCTCCTCATAGGTGTCGATGAACAACGAGCCAATCTCCGCGTTGAAGCCGTACTTGACGGCAATCCATGTTATGTTCCCGGCGCCAACTGCAAGCTGGTAATAGCCGGAGCTCGTGCTGAGGGTCGAGCCGCCGCTTCCTGCAACCGTGGCATTTGCCAACGGCGCACCGGAGCTATTGTCGAAGACGTAGCCCTTGAGAGTGGCATTGACCATGGCTGCGCCCATATCAGGGACCATTGAGAAATTGTACCATGTCGGCTGCATCACCTGGACAGAGCTGCTGCCGTAGAAGTCCTGGAATCCGGGCTTCTTGGCCTTTATCAGATGCTCCTTCACCTGCAAAAAGATATTATAATAGCCGTTCTCGTCCGTGTAGTACATGCCACCGCTTATGTTAAGGGAGACATTCGAGAGGAAAGTGCCGTCGCTGTAATGAGAATCTCGGGCATCTGTCACGACGCCGCGCAGCCAGCCGTACTCCATCTCTGAGCAGTTGCCCAGTGGATCCGATACAGGGTCTGGGAAAAAGTAATATTTCAGGAAGGATGTGTTCGCCGGCATGGGAAGCATGAACTGGTAGTTGTAGTTCGAGCCGTCATAGCCGACAGATGTCTTGTTGGCCCATCCGCCGAAGACGAGCTTGCCGTTCCCGTCCTTGAGGGCGAACATAGGGAAGTCTTCTGAGCCGGAGTACTGTTTCGTGTACAATGCTGGGGCGCTGATCAATCCCCCGCCGAAATTCACCGTCACATTATCGCTGAAAGTCAGGTTGGCGGAATATATCTCGTCGCCTGTGTTTCCGACGTATGCATCGATATCAGCAGGGGTCGCTGCCTGGATCGTGTTGATGTCGATCTGGCTGGGTGTCCAGGTGCTGGCATAGAAGTCGTAGCCGGTCTTGCCCATGCAGTTGAAATAGAAGTTCGCGCTTGTGACGTTCCCGGCGCTGACAGTATGGTTCCACTCGTTCTGTTCGTTGGATATCACATGGAGGGCGTAGCCCGCGAAGCCTGTCCAGGTCGAGGCTGAGGGGGAGACGTCTATCTGCACGTAATAGATGTTCCCGGATGTCAGGTTGAACTCGTAGCCTGCCCAGCCCGTGAAGTCCCTCATGAGCATTATGCCGAGCATGCACGTGGCTATCACTATCATGACCATCGCCGTATAACCGTAATGGTGCTTAGCCACCCTTCCTCTCCCTCGCTCTCGCTGCGAGATATTCCAGTCCGTGGCTGCGGTTGGCGAAGATGTGCTGATCGACCTTCCTGTCGAGCCATTCCAGCAGCCCTTTCTCTATCGTTATGCTAATGCGTTCCTTCATCTGACCAGGATTCCCTCTCCCGCTTCATCTCGGTGGAGACCAGGAGCTCGAATGCATGGCTCCTGTTCGCGAACTCCCTCGTCCTTATCCGGCTGTCTACCCAACTAAGAAGGTCTTTGTCTATGCTCACAGTGATGCGGTCCTTCATTCTTTGCAGCCGAGTATGACGATTACATATGATTGCGTAAGAAATAGTATATAAAGGTTTCTATTCTATATATTAATATACAAAAAAGTATATGGGCTATATTATTTGATATGTATAAGTATGACAACTACACATAGCCATTATGGCGCGGCCAGCTGGCCGTAGACATCGTGGCATTCCTTTGAGACATTCTTCTTCAATGACTTGGGGAGCTGCTCGTAGAGCTTCGTGACCTCGTGGTACTGGAGCTTAGCTGCCTTCTTGTCCTTGGCCTTGATCGAGCTGTTCACGCCCTGCAGGTGGTTGTGAATCTCTGCAAGGATTATCTCATGGAAGAAACCCTCGATGTGACCGAATACTTTCTCCCTCTCCCTGGATGGCATCTGGTTATATATCTTCATGGCCTCTTTGTGTGTGTTGCGAGCCAGGTCATACTGCTTCTCATCCACCAATGCCCTGCCCTTGCCCAGAAGCTTCTTCACTTCCTTTATCTGCTTGGAGCCGAAGACCATCAGCAGGGAGGAGACCCAGTCAGTGAGATTCATCTGCCTGAACTTTGTACCTAGGTCGAACTGGTAGTAGAGGAAGATGAAGAGCAATACCAGGATGCCGATTATCTCCGCTGTGATCTTCAACGAGCCTGAGTCAGAGAACACGTCTGAGATCGCGAACCCGGTGAGCTTCTGCTTGGCCTTGGTCGGGTCAGGGGTGAGGACCATGAACTCGAGGTCCTTCAATCTCTCGAGGTCCAGCCGGTCGTCCTTGTAGAAGACGACCTCAAGGCCGTCTGTGAGCGGGTACTGGACAAACATGCCATCCTTGATGGTCGGCTCCTTGATGAAGGTCACTTCACCTATACCGTCGATGAGCCTCATCACGATGGCCAGCTCATCCTCGCCCCCTTCATAGGACGGCTTCACCACGACGAAGGTCTTGGTGCTGTGGCTGCCGTCGAGGTTCGAGAACTTGACAAGCATGGGCTTGACCGTGACAGAGAGATGGCTTTGCATCCCCTCAGTCAGTGCCTTGTACTTGCTGAGCGAGCTCTTGCTCAGCTTGATCGCGCTGGCCTCCATGTATCCGTCGAACAGCTCAGAGACCTGCTCAGGATAGGCCACGAACTCCTCTGTGCTCACCAGGCTCAACGACTTGGGGGTGGAAGACCTGATCAGCCTGATCTTCTCGAGGCTCTCTTCCCTGGCCTCTTCCTTGTTGCCTGTGCGTCTCTCCAGGTTGTCGATGTCCCTCTGGGCCTGGGCGAGCAGCTTCTCAGCCTGGCGGAGCGTCGTTATCAGGTCGAGATATCCGACGATGTCGCCGAGCTCGTCGTCGTAATTCTCGAAGCGGCTGATGATGTCATCGAACTCTGATAACTCCTCTAGCCCTGGAATGGCCTCAACAGGCAGCGCCTCCTGCACCTGCTGGGAGGCATCCTGGACCGTCTGGTTATCATCACGGTGGAGCGCGAAGGTGAAGGCCTGGTTGTCATTCAGGCTGACGGTGCTCTTCTGGGGCCTGTAGCCCTCACAGCCCAAGTCCAAAGTGTAGATGCCGTTGTATATCTTGAACTCCGCCTCGCCATTGCTGGCGGTGGTCTTGTTCTCACCCAGGACCTTCACCCAGCAGTAGGCCATCTTGCTGTTGGTCTCTGCGTCGAGGAGGCTCACCTTCATAGTGAACCTGTCCCTCACATCGACCTGTATGGTGTCTGTCTCCTTGTTCCCCTTCGTGTCCTTGACAGTCAGCTCTATCGTGTAGGTCCCGATGTCCTGGTAGGTATGGGATATCGATTTGGTGGTCTTGGATTTGCCATCACCCATGTCCCAATCATACGTAAGGGTGCCTATGCCCCCTTCTGCCTCGCCAAGCAGGTTAATAGTCTGTTTCCTCTCGATGGTGGTGTCGTTGGACTTGATCTGCACCTTCAGGTTGCTGTCCACGGTGACTGAGCTGGTGATGGTGTGCATCTCACCTGCCTGGATGAAGATGCCCTGGATGGTGTATGTCCCGGCCCTGGAGGAGAAATTCACCGTATGGATGAATGGATAGGAAGGCCTGTAGAAGTATTGGAAGAACGAGTCGCTGTTGCTGCTAGAGATGAACAGGGTGAGGTTGGCCGCTGTATACGAGTTTATGGTGAGGTATCCGCCCTCCCCTAGGGTGTAGGAACCCTTGTTCGGGACGATGGAGAAGTTTACGCCTGACGTGTTGGAGGTGTTAGAGTAGGGGTACTCGACCTCGAAGCCTGTGCTCAATACGGTCACCTGCGTGCCATACCTGAAGATGGCATCGATGTCGTATTCGCCGTAGAGGTTGTTGTAGTCTATCGGGTTGATCAGGGGGTATGAGGGGTTGGTGTATGACCTCTCTAGGGATTGGCCGTTGGGCTTGAGGATGAACAATGTGAGGTTTGCGGGAACGTCTGCAGTCACGAGGACGTATCCGCTCTCTGAGAGGGAATACAGCGCCTTGTTGGGGGCCACGCTGAAGCCGCCATTGTCGCCTGATGCCACATAGATGTTCCTTGAAGAGCTCCTGCGCATGTTGCCGGACCTGTCGGTGCAGGTGACGTTCCACCTGTGCAATCCCTCTGACAGTCCGCTCCTGTTGAACTGGTAGAGCCTGTCGATGAGCACCTGACCTATCGCGTAATCGGCCTGGTCGATGGTCGCGTTGCAGTATGCTAAAGTGTCAAGGGTGTCGTGAGGCGTGAAGTTCAGCTGTATGAATGATGTCTGGAAGACCTTGTCTGAGGGCGTGCCAAGCGTTATCGTCGGGCTGTCCAGGTCTGTGTAGAAGGTCTCCTGCGATGATGTCGTCAGGGTCGAGGTGTTGTCACGGCACCTGACCTGCCAGGTGTGCAGCTGTGAGTCCAGGCTCCTGGTGAGCTCGTACTCGATGTCGCCTGAGGCGGCCATGCCTTGTTTCAGGATTGCACCGTCGAGCGTGAGGTTGCACATAACGTTCCCCACAGAGGGACCGTAGAGCACGGAAAAGCCCATGGTCAGGCTGCCTGCGTTGGGCACGTATTCGCCGCCCGTCAGGCTGTCGAGGACTATCGACACGCTGCCTGAATTCGAGGCTGCGTCCAGGATTATCCTGATCTCGAACTCTTGGGTCGATAGATGGGGTATGGTGAAGGCCAGCCTGTCTATCAATCCGTTGCGGTTGGTGTCAAGGAATCTTAAGTCTAGCTCTGGGTCGTCAGTTACGTCTATTGCGATGCCGTCGATGTACCAGTAGAGCTTTACATTTTCAGGCTCTGTCTCCGGGATGTCTGTGAAGCTCGGGACCTTGTATATATGGTCCTGGCTCGAGACCGTCAGGCGCTTGGTCCACAGGTCATCGGTCACCTCTGTGGATTCTGTCTGGGTGAGGTCTGTGCGCTGGACAGGCTCGACCTCCACAGTATCCATAATAATAGGCTGTGCCGGCTCTGGCTCAGGGATATGGACAATATCAATAGCCAAGGTCATTGCCAGAAGGACTAACATGATCATGATTCCCAGTCCGGTCTTGTTGAGTTCAGTCATTTTAGTAGTGTGTCTTTTATTTTTTGAAGCTCTTTTATTATGAGTTGGCGGTTCTTCTCTTCTGATTGTTTCTGGACAAGTTCGGTGACTTCAGTCCGCAGTTTCTCTATCTTGTATAATTCTGGGTCTTTCTGCTTGAGCCATTTCTTTCTGACTATTGATCTGACAGCTTCGCTTACGTCGAGATAGTGGTTCTTCTGAGAAGCGAGCTTCAATCCTTCGAACATATTCTTCGGTATCCTTACTGAAACTATCTTATTAGTCATTTTGGAGGAAGTCTCGGATTATGTCCCTGATGACTTCTGACCTGCTGTTGTAGGATCCTGATTTCACTAGGTTGTCAAGCCAGCTTAGAACGTCTTCGGGCAGCCTCACATTCAATATATGTATTTCTTCTTTCATGTCCCGCGCCTGATTTTTTACGACTTTTAGCAGATTTTGTTTTACTGTATTACAGGTGTATTGTATATGATAGTATATCAAATTACACCCGTCATATATAAATATTGTGGTTCTGGAAGAAATAGGTTATGATATCTGTGTTATGATATTCATTCCAAATAAGCCAAATGTAAGTTATTTGTATGATGTTTTTTTACATCGATTTTTCAGCGATTTAAACATGATTATGTCCTAATTGTATGATGATTGTATGATGAACAGCATATAAAATTTTCGGAAAATCCGGGGATTTTCCGGCTGAAACTGCGGGTGGATGGGTGTGTGATGGGTGTGTGATGGAATCAGTAAAAGATTTTGTGTGCTTCTTTGCTCAATACTCCCCCCATCCCCCAACTTTAATAAACCAGAAATATATCCCTCTCTCCATGGGGGGATTGCTGCTGCTTATGATAGGATGGGTGCTGGTTACTTCAGCGGCTCTCATGCCACGACCAAATTCATGTACCTTGTCCAGAACCTCTTCATGAAAAATGCTGTATTGTCTGTAAGACAGCATAATCCCAAGCTGCTCGAGGAGATGGACGTTCTGGTGATGGGCTCAGGCGCAACAGGCAATGCCCGCCAGGTTACAGGAACATTGGATGAATCAAGACGACCGCATGACCGAGGAGTCGATTCGTGCAAAGTAACATACCTGGATATCTCGAAGCTGGCATTAGAAGCACTTATCGGAGGCTATGCTGACACAATGGCAAGGTCTGGCGGCATTTTCATACCCGGACATTTTGTCCAGGGAGACGCGAGAAGATTACCATTGAAAGATGGATCATTTGATGTTGTTATAGCAGGCCTATGCGATCATATTCTTCCTTGGAAGCAATTATTCGAAGAGGCCAGAAGAGTCCTAGGAGAGAGCGGCGCACTCATAACAACCTATCCGGCAAAAGAGCTTTTTACAAAAATCCGCCAGGATATATATGGTATTCCCCCAGATCAAACCAGGTTTAGCATAGACGGCAAGGAATTTCTCCTGGACTCATTGGTTGTTACGAAAGAAGAACTTGAAAGGATGTATAGGGGATTCAGGGATGTTCAAACAAGCAATTTACATCATAGTGAGGATGCAAAAAAACAACCCTTCTTGCGGGTGCAGGGCTATAAACCATCTGAAACAATACAGAGAGCTGCAAAACTTATAAAAGCCCCATTAGAACAGATACCAATCCTTGTTGGCGGGATAGGGTTTAAGTAGACCTGTGTCATTCTCCCCCTTAAAGGGGTTGCTGCTCATGACAGGATTGTTGGAGATAGAGAGCGTGAATGAAGAGAATCAAGAAAAGAGCAGAAAGATGAAGGTCTTATTGAGGTGGCTTTAGTTTCCCTTTCTCGGCCATTTCATTGGCACAATATATCCTGAACCTATTGAATAACATCTCTTGGATATGAGGTGATTTATTCCTCTCAAAATTGTCTATGATACAAGAACCGATATCATCTCTCATCTTATAGGTATGAGGGTTTTCCTGTCGCCATAACAGCGCATTATTAATCAGGACATCAAGATACTCTTGCACTGCTCCTGACTGCATCCCAGCGTCTTCAGGAACAGACGGATTTCTTGCCAAATAATCTGCAATCATGCTCGCACCGACAGTCGGAATTCCGTACTCATCGGATTGACCAAAAGCGATCATGATTGCCATGTCATTATAACCAATGCTTGTCGGCGCTTTTGTTTCCTTCAATGCTTCCATAGTATAATTGACGGAAGCTCTCAATTGACGCGGTATCCCTTGTCCCATAGCTAGGTGGAATGACCACTGCTTTATAAATCTTTTGGTTGTTAACTACTGTTAAGTGATTATGATGGGGGGGGAAAGGGGTGTATATACAAATACTTCCCCCCACCACTTTTATAAACTTTAGAAACATCCCATGTAAGGGGGACAAACCTTTATGGTATCGGCAGAATGACTCACGCAATCACGAAGCAAGTCTATGATGCATTTGGGGATACTTATTATTCCCCGCAACATAACACCATTAGGTATTTCAATGCCATCCAAGCCTTTCCTATACGAATTGCTTTTGCAGAACAAGCCAGGTTCCTACGGAAACCGTTGGAAGAGGTTGATGTCCTGAACATAGGAGTGGGCAATGGCCAGCACTGCGAGCAGTTATGCCTCCCCATATACAAACATGTTGTCAGAGAAAGAGTCCGATGGGACAGGATAACTGATTTCGACATCTCATCTGCGATGCTCCAGGCTGCAAAGGGATATTATCCTTCAGAAGAATACCAAAGGCGATTTGCAGAGCGCGAGCCCTTGCAGGTCCAGGGCGATGTCCTCGAGCTCCAGGATATTCTTCCATCAGAATCATTCGATATTGTCTTAGCAGGATTATGCGACAATGTAGAAGACCAAAAACGCATTTATGAAGAAGCGTTTAAAGTCTTAAGACCACAAGGAATGTTCATTGTCACTTACCCCCACAAAACCCTAATGACGATTATCAGACAGGAACTCTACGGAATTCATCCAGCTTTTACGAGATTCCTAATTGATGGAAGAGAATATCTTGTCCCCTCATTCACTCCTGAACCTGAAGATATCGAAGAACTATTCAGCGATGCAGGCTTTGAAGCTGTTCAGGCAGAGAACCTTTACCATGATCAAAACTTTGACTTCCATAATCAAGCAATATCAAACACAGTTAGAAAAGCACAAAAGAAAAGCGTAGAAGATTTGCCTGTTTTAGTGCTTGGTACTGGCAGAAAACCTGATGGCCTTACTGAGCTCGAAAGGAAAGAAAAAAGAGACCCTTGGTTTTGGTATAATTAGGTTAAGCTTTCATCACTTGCCTCAACATCTCCTTCGCCTCAGCCACGATCTCCGGTTCATCCATTCTGCTTGGGAGCTTGATTATGATGTTAAAATCTACTGGCCTGCCCTTGGAACCGAAAAATATTAAGGCTCTTCAAGGTTTGTTCTGATGGCTTAGGCCGCAGTTTTGGAGTATTTTCAGCTTGAAAT
>JAHIVG010000057.1 GCA_018816705.1 Nanobdellota archaeon | reverse complement strand
GAGTTTGTCGCACAATAAGTATTGTCCATGACCTCATGCTTGCCATGAGGTTATGTCTCACTGCTAGCATTAGTGTGTCTAACCGCCGTGTGTGAGTGTTTTTTGCGTGTGTGAGCATTAATCCTGCATTTGTTGCTCCTCCGAACACTGTTTCCACTACACCTCTTAATTCTTTGTAGATTTTATTGGAGAATAACTTTGTCTGCTTTGCCTTTGCAGACAACTTTTTTCTTATCCCTTTCGCATCTGGTTTCATTTGAGCAAACATGCCTGCTTCCTTAACAGCAGTGTGAAGATCATACGTGTTATAGGCAGAATCACCTAGAAAGTAAGCACGAGAGTTTTTGCCTCTTATGATTTCCTGTGCTCCTTGACTATCTGACATGTGTTCATCGCTCGCTTTAGCACCTAGAATAAATGTTGTGTGTGTTGGAGGATCATAGCCTATAACAACATGATATTTGTCACGCAATTTGACTTTATTACGTGTGCCTTGCACTACACGTTCCACCCTGATCTTTGTGCTCATACACGTACTATCAGCAATCCAGTAAATAAACTTTTTATCGACGAGGTTAATAATAAGCTGCTCTATGTAGGACTCAGGAATCTCAGCATAATTACGAGCAAACGTGCTGTGATCTGCTTTATCCGAAAGATACAATGTTGCCTCTAACTCCATCTCCCTATAACGATGTCTGAACATTTTCTGCAATGCAAGAAACGCAGCATACATAACAGGCTTAAACTTGGGCTTCACACCCCTATTATCCTTCTTAACATAAGGCTCGCCAAGCTTACGACACTCTTTTTTAAGCCGTTTAAACATGCTTTTTTTCGAATGTTTTTTATACAAAAAGTCATACTGTTGCCAATAATGTGTGGTTTTAGGCATGTGGGGGACCTCCCCCACCCCCCCTAAAACTTTCATAAAGCAACAATTCTTTAATTAATTTGCGACAAACTCCAAGGATTCACAATATTTAAATACATCCGATAGTTAGGGCTCCCTATGAAAAGAGGCGTGCTGACACTGATAATACTCCTTGCCCTGCTCCTTGCCCTGATATTCGTGCCGCCCTTCGTGAAGAGGAGCAGCATCCCTGACGACCTATACGCGTGCAGCGCGGACCAGGACTGCGAGCTCTTCGAAAACGACATAATTAAACAGGAATGCTGCGGCTGGAAAGCAGTGAACAAGGTCCACGCCGAATGGTACGGCAACCGCTCAGCCGAGCTGCGGTGCCACAGCTGCCGCCTGGAGCCACCAGTAAGACCTAGATGTGTAGACAACGTCTGCACCATTGAATACATCAAGCAGACCTGATCCAGATGGCTTCTGATGAATTTCCAACGATTCAGGTCGCGCCCCTACTCTGCATGGGTCTTTTTTTCCCGCCTCGGCCTTGCAGGGCGGGAAAAAAAGGATGGATTCAGGCGACCGGAATGAACCAGGAAGACAACAACAAAGCGACGTAGCGACCACAATGATATACACTGTCAACAGGGGGTGCCCTATTTGCGGCAGCACGGTCTACGGCAGCGAGAAGGCAAAGTATTTATGCAGGCGCTGCTTCTTGCTCTTCAATGAAAGCTACATACT
The DNA here is from genome assembly GCA_018816705.1 of Nanobdellota archaeon. Taxonomy (GTDB): domain Archaea; phylum Nanobdellota; class Nanobdellia; order Woesearchaeales; family JAHIVG01; genus JAHIVG01. The sequence goes on along the minus strand of JAHIVG010000057.1, from coordinate 15,746 downwards.
CATCCCTGGTAAGAGGAATAAAGGGCTATTTCACTGCTAGCAAGAAAAAGAATGCTATAATCGGCCTCTCCGGAGGCATTGATTCTGCCCTATCCCTCAAGCTCGTCACCGACGCTCTCGGCCCGAAGAACATCACAGCCCTCATGATGCCCGAGCGCGGCCTCACGAAGAAGCGCAATGTCGATGATACTGTCTCATTATGCAAGCATCTCAATGTGAAATACCATCTGATCCCCATCAATCCCTTCCTGACACCGTACAAGAAGCTTCCGTGGAGACAGTCACCTTCAGCAGTGATGAACACCAAGGCCAGGGTCAGGATGGCTATCCTCTACAACAAGGCAAACTCCAAGGATGCCTTAGTGATAGGCACGACCAATAAGTCAGAGCTATTGTTAGGTTATTTCACCAAGCATGGCGACGGCGCCTGCGATATCGAAGTGATCGCCAGGCTATACAAGACCCAGGTATACGAGCTGGCAAGATTCCTCAAGCTCCCGCAGACCTTCATCGACAAGACTCCGACAGCTGAGCTCGCCCGCGACCAAAGCGATGAGGCAGAGCTGGGCATGACATATGAAGAGATTGATAGGCAGCTGAAGAAGGGAAGATTGAAGAGGAAAATAAAAGAGTCTGAGCACAAGAGGAAGCCTGCCAAGATCATCTAGTATTATGCTGCTCGATTGTTCCTTCTTCCTGATAACAAAAACTCGCCGCTCGGAGCTACCACCGACCTCAAGGTCGGTGTATTACGCTCCCCGCATTGACAGGCGAGTTTTTGGTTTGAAAATCTCGCCCTAAAGGGCAGGGTATTCAATACCCCATGGAAAATCTCACAAAGGCGAGATTTTCAATAAGACTTAAGCGCCTTTTCAAGTGATTCAGCAGGAAGGTCTCGAAGCCGGTAATCACCGGATATTAGGGTTAATGGCAACTTAGCCCGCTGAAGGAAATCTACTGCATCAAAGAAACTCATATCCGAGGGGTCGCCATCTGCTTGCAATATATAAGGCTCGACTTGCCTGGCCAGGCTGGACCTGTGCTCGATATCCGATAGTAGGCTTACAGCAGATATGAAGGCGGCCGCTCCCAGAATCCGCATGCCCCATTTATATCTTTTAGGAGTATTTTCCGAAATATTTGAATAGCGGGGGCTGAACAGCCCGTAAACGTTATCCACCGCCCTTTCCAGCGCAAGCAGACCAACACGCATCTCCATGAATACAAGGTTGTTGACGGATATTTATATGTTTTATCATAATTAGCTGAGTGAAAATAAGAAAAAAGAGTCGGATCATAAGAGGAAACTTACGCCCGCTTGAACTCATTATAAGCCGTGAATTTAGCTGTGAGTCTTTCGATTATCTTATCCAACTCGTCCTTACCCATATCGCCTTTGACATGGACTCCGACATGCCGGTCAAGCTCTGCCCCACCTTCTTGTCCATAGCCTTTACCCAAGGGGAATAGGAATGCTGCTTGACCATTTTCCATATTGAATAAGAGACCCCAGTGCCACTTGTATCCATCAGTTGTTGTAGGTGAGTGTCTATCTCCTCCTTCAAAGCCGTAGATGCTTCTCCCGATATTACCGATATCTCTGCCAGTATGGCTCTCTTCGGCATATACCCTGCTCAGATCATCCAATCCGTTTGGGATGACCTGCTTAAAATCGAAATATCCTGTATTGACGTGTTCCAGACTCATGATACCACCTGGGCAGGGAAATCTGTACTGGTTAAAAAAGGTTTCTATTTTTAAGTAGTAAACAGTCTATGTCTTGAGGGTCGCCTGCTTCGCGACCCTCTCGAAATGCTGCCAGTATAACGCCAGCTCTACGGCTACCGGAAGCGCTCTCATCTTGGTGAAGAATGTCCGGATCAATAGCTTCCAGTAGAGGAACCTCGACCTGGACACCACCCCGATCACCCAGATGCTCCTGAGGAAAGCGATGAAATCCCTCCAGCTGAACCTCACCTTCACTGTCGGCCGGTAGTTCTTCAGGAACGTGCGTATCCTGCGATAATATAATTTCCTTGAGTATATCGTGGAAAGTATCTTCTTATGCCCGGCAATCAGTTTCTCCCTCCCCATTATCGGGATGAAGTTCAGGCTGCCGTCAGTGTTATCTCCGCTCGTGTCCTGGAGCAGCCGCCCTTCTGCCTTCATGCGGTGCCACAGCCTCGTCTGCGGGCCAGCGGTCAGCAATCCCACCATGGCTGTCACGATGCCTGTCTTCTGTATGAACCTTATCTGGGCCTCGAAGATGTTATCAGGGTCGTTGTCGAAGCCGAGTATGAAACCGCCGTCCACCTGCATCCCATGGTTTTGTATCCTCTTGACCGAGTCTGCAAGGCTGATATTCGTGTTCTGGACCTTTCCGCATTCATTCAGGCTCTCGACGCAGGGTGTCTCTATGCCCAGGAACACCCTGTAGAAGTTGGCTGCGCTCATCATCAGCATCAATTCCTCATCTTCGGCGAGGTTCACGCTCGCTTCTGTCATGAGCTTGAATGGATACCTGTGCTTCTTCTGCCATTCAATCACTGAAGGCAGCATCCTTTTCACTTTTGCCTTGTTGCCGATGAAGTTGTCATCGACGATGAATACCGTGCCCCGCCAGCCCGCGTCAAAAAGGGACTGGAATTCCCTCAGCAATTGCTCGGGTGTCTTGGCTCTGGGCATCCTTCCGTTCATGACCACTATGTCGCAGAACTCGCAATTGAAGGGGCATCCCCTTGAATATTGCACCGCCATGTCCGCATAATCCTTGAAATTGATGAGGGACCATTGTGGGATGGGAGTGTCTGTTATGTCAGGCCTCTCTTTTGAGGTGTATATGTGCTTAGGCTTACCATCCTTCAGGTCTTCCAGGAACATCGGCAGGGTGACTTCAGCCTCATCAAGCACGAGATGATCGACCATCCCGAATTTTTCATGTCCCGTTGTGAAGAGGGGTCCGCCGGCAACGACTTTCCTGTCCAATGACCTGCACCTGCTGATTATCTCCTTTGCACTGTCCTGTTGGACGATCATCGCGCTTATGAGGACTAGGTCTGCCCACATCAGGTCCTCATCCTTCAGATCAGCCACATTCACATCCACAAGCTTTTTCTCCCAGTCGTCCGGCAGCATGGATGCTACGGTCAATAATCCAAGGGGCGGGAAGGCGGCCTTCCGCGAGATGTACTTCATGATATGCTTGAAGCTCCAGAAGGTGTCCGGGTATTTGGGGTAGACAAGCAGTATGTTCATTCTTCACCTCATTTCATGCATTAGGCTCAAAAATACACCGACTGTTTATATGGGTTTGCTTTTTAAATGAATTGGACGGCCGAGGCAGCGGAGCTCATCAATTAAAAAAAAGAGCAATATTTAAATATGACACGGTACGTCATCACCGCAAGAAGTCTATTGTGCTGATAAAGGAAAAAAAGATGGTCGACTATTATGCATTGAGCGTGCCCGAAGCCCTGAAGTCATTAGGTAGTTCTGAGAACGGCCTCACAGACGAGGAGGCCAAGAAGAGGCTGGAGCAGTACGGCATCAACGAGATAGAGAAGAGGAAGAAGACCACGCCTTTCCAGATATTCATAAGGCAGTTCACATCTTTCATCGTCGTCATCCTCCTGGCCGCCATCGTCATCTCCCTTGTCATAGGCGAACGCCTTGACGCCATAGTGATCTCGATAATCGTGGTCCTCAACGGCATTTTCGGTTTCATCCAGGAGTACAAGGCTGAACAGGCCATAGAGGCCTTGAGGAAACTGACAGCGCTCAAGGCAAAGGTCATAAGGGACGGGAAGGAGACAGAGATAGATTCCAAGGAGCTCGTCCCAGGTGATGTAGTACTCCTTGAGACCGGAGCCAAGGTGCCTGCTGACGCAAGATTATTGACGATAGCCGCGTTCCAGGTCGATGAGGCATCCTTGACAGGGGAATCTGTCCCCTCCTCAAAAGTGATTGACCCTTTCAAGCCCGGCATCCCAGTTACCGACCAGGAGAACATGGTATTCATGGGCACCATCGTGACCAAGGGACATGCCAAGGCAGTGATAACCGGCACAGGGATGAGCACCCAGATAGGCAAGATCGCCGAGATGGTCCAAGAGGTGAAAGAGAAACTCACACCGCTGCAGGAGAAGCTGAAGCAGTTCGGCAAATGGCTCGGGATCGTCACCATCGGGGTCTGCGCCGTTGTCTTCGGGGTCGGTGTCCTGAGGGAATACCTTGCAGCTGGCATTGTCGAGAGCCATTTCGTGAGCGAGATGTTCCTTGCTTCTGTCGCACTGGCTGTTGCAGCCATACCCGAAGGTCTGCCTGCCATAGTCACGATCTCTTTGGCACTGGGTGTGAGGAAGATGGTCAAGCGTAATGCCCTGATTAGGCAGCTTCCTGCTGTCGAGACCCTCGGCAGCACCAACGTGATATGTTCTGACAAGACCGGCACGCTCACCAAGAACGAGATGACCGTCAGGGAGATCTATGCCAACGGCCGCATCATCAAGGTTACCGGAGAGGGCTATGCCCCAGAGGGCAAGTTCATGGCTGATGACAAGGAGCTGGATGCCAAGGACATCGGGCTGCTTCTGAGGATTGGCACGCTGTGCAACGACTCAAGACTGAGCCATGAGGAGAGATGGGACATCCTCGGGGACCCGACTGAGGGCGCGTTGCTCGTCTCAGCAGGCAAGGCCGGCCTTGACAGGGCTGAGCTGGAGAAGCATTATCCGAGGATTGATGAGATCCCGTTCGATTCTGAGAGGAAGTGCATGAGCACAATACACAAGGTGGACGGGCAGAACGTGGCTTATATCAAGGGGGCGCCGGATACCATCCTGAAGGACTGCAATTCAGCCTTCATCAACGGAAAGATACGGAAACTCACAGAGCAGGACAAGAATGATATCCTCAAGATCAACCAGGACATGGCCAGCAAGGCCCTCAGGGTGCTGGGCTTCGCATTCCGGCCACTGACAGGGAAATATGACCTTACGCCAGAGAAGCTGGAGAAGGACATGGTCTTTGTCGGCCTGCAGGCCATGATCGACCCGCCCAGGGATGAGGTCAAGGTAGCCATAGAGAAGTGCAGGACTGCGGGCATCAGGGCTGTTATGATCACAGGAGACTACAAGCTGACAGCCATGGCCATAGCCAAGGAGCTCGGCCTATTCAAGGAGGGTGATAAGGCGGTGAGCGGGGATGAGCTCGACAAGATGTCTGACGAGGAGCTAGGAGAGGCCGTAGAACATATCGTGATCTATGCCAGGGTGAGCCCTGAACATAAGGCAAGGATTCTCAGCGCCCTGAAGGAGAAGGGCCATGTCGTTGCCATGACAGGCGACGGCGTGAACGACGCCCCTGCCATAAAGAAGGCTGACATAGGCATCGCCATGGGCATCACAGGAACAGACGTTGCCAAGGAGGCCTCTGACATGGTGCTGACAGACGACAATTTCGCGTCCATAGTGAATGCTGTCGAGGAGGGAAGAGGCATCTACAGCAGCATCAAGCAGTTCGTACAGTACACCCTCTCATCGAACCTGGGAGAGATACTGGTGATATTCCTGGCCATACTGATCGGCTGGCCACTGCCGCTGATAGCCATCCAGATACTCTGGGTGAACCTTTTGACAGACGGCCTGCCCGGCATCGCTCTTGGTTTAGATCCTTTCAGCAAGGACCTCATGCGCAGGCAGCCGAGGAAGAGGGATGAGAAGATAATATCCAAGGATGTCATCCAGAACATCCTGATTGTCGGCATCGTCATGGCAATAGGCACATTATTCATGTTCTACAGCTATGGGACCGAGACCTTGAAGGCGAAATCAATAGCTTTCACGACCCTTATCATGTTCCAGCTATTCAACGTGCTGACCTACAGGGCGAAGAGGTTTTTGATAGATGTCAAGACGAGCAGATTCCTATTGGGCTCTGTCATCATCTCCGTGCTGATGCAGCTCGCCGTGCTGTACACGCCCCTGAATGTCGCCTTCAAGACCGTGCCAATCGGATTGTACGACTGGATCAAGATCCTCTTGGTGACATGCACGCTGTACATAATCCTCGAAGTGAGAAAGATCGTTCTTGAGCGAAAGGAAGCGAAATATGCGTCTGGATCACAGGCATGATTCTTGAGAATTGATTAATCATGATCGACTCGAAATAGGCCGCGTGGAAAACCTTGTTCTTTTTGGTTCTTTTCCACAAGAATTGCCCGAGAGCCAATTCTTGTATCAATGAGTCCACATAGTGGAACGAATCAAAAAGAATTTTATCTTATCGGTTTTCTACGCGGCCTCAAAATAGCAACATTTAAATATATGGATTATATTCCAATCCTATTGGATTTGATTCCCATGCTCAACCCTACTGCTTTCGGAGTGCTGGAACAGTTCTTCTACTCAGGCATGGAGAGGCTGCAGGCCAACAAGATCATCAGTGATACAGGCCTGGATTTCAAGACTGTGAAGAAGTATCTGAAGAACCTGATAAAACTCGGCTTGATAAGGGAGCATAAAGACCTCAGCATACCCACATATGAAGCGAACTATCGGAACAGGTATTTCCTCAGCCTGAAAAGGGAAAGGATCCTTGACCAGATTTTCACAAGCGGCCTGCCCTACTACATGGACCAGAAGCTGGGCGAGAAGGCCTGCATCCTATTCGGGTCCTGCGCAAGAGGGGATTACTATGAAGACTCGGACATCGACATCCTCATACAATCCAAGAGGACAAGACTGGACATGCAGACTTACGAAAGGATATTGAAGCGAAAGATCAACCTTCTCTTTGAGGAGAGGTGGCAGGACCTGAGCAAAGGGATGAAGACCGGCCTCCTTAATGATGGCATTGCCATAAACGGGAGGCTGAAGGCTTGATACGTGATTATGAGACCTGTGTAGAAAAGAAGAGAATCAGGCCGATTGAAAAGCTGGATGACCGCAGCCAGGAGATCGTCAAGCTGGTGGAGCACAAGCTGGAATTCTGGAAGAAGGTGATGGATATTGCAGAAGATTATTGAAAATCTCGTTAGCGAGATTTTCATAGGTGTTTAATACGAAGAAATGCGTAGCATTTCTTGTACACAAAATCTTCGATTTTGTTGTACCCCGCACTTGAGTGCGAGATTTTCAATTCCAAAAACTCGCCTGTAAGTACGAGGAGCGTAATACAAAATAATCCTATCGGATTATTTGTACACAAAATGCTACGCATTTTGTTGTACCCCGACCTTGAGGTCGGGGGTAGCTCCGAGTGGCGAGTTTTTGTTATCCGACCGTCCTGATCGAGGCTCATTATGAGCTTATCAAAGAACTCATGACTACAGTGATGGACAGGGACGGATTCAAGAGCGATACGCATGACTGCCTATTGTATTACATGGAGAAGAAGCATAAATATCTAGAGCTTGATTACGGATTCCTGCATCAGCTGAGAAGGACCCGGAATGAGATCGACTACCGCGGCATCAAGGTTCCGAAAGACGCTTGGAAGGAGCTGAAGCTGAAGATTGACCTCACCTTGAGAATTCTACTCGACAGCCTTGACCAGCATCACTTCAGATGATCAAGGCTCCAGTAGAAGATTTTTAAGCCTGCGTGCTCCTGGATCCATTCTGTGAATTTTGGGCGTTTCTCCAGATACACTATGAAGCATTGATCGTCCATAGAGCCCTCATCAACATCGAACGCCGCAGGAGGTATGCTGGTATATAGGTGTTCGAAGACTTCTCTACAAGTGCTAATATTTATCTTGGCTATGTATTTATCCCGGTCCAATTCTACATATTTCCCGTGCAATTCCATGATCCGGTCAAACTCTTCTTCCTCGGCCTGGTCCATGGGGAAGGGGAATATGGGATTGTTTAAATTGGTTGTGGCATATTGATGAAAAAAGGATTATCTTACTTAAAATCATTCTTCAATCAATCGCCGTGCGGCCTCGAAATGTTTTACTATCAGACTCTCAAAAAAGGATTCACCAGCCGTTTTGCTCGCGTTGGGCCCGTATAAAATTGAATCATTATTGAAGAGTATCCTTTCATATTGACCAAAGGTATATTGGATTGGCTCCACTCTCTCCTCAAGATTATGTAAATATTCCTCCAGCTGTGAAATGTTGGTCCCTCTAGTGATTACAGTATCCAAAGCCCTGATCCAGGCACTGATCTCATCTGTTGAGCCAGTGATCCTTATCTTGCAAGCTTTCCTGTCGATATCATATGGCATTTTGATTCCTGTAGGGGTTTCAACCCATGTTCTTCAATGGATTGAGTTCTGTCATCCCTTTATAAACCTTTCCATTTTGTAACTACCAGACAATAAGAAAAAACGAAAAGTTTTAATACGCAGACCAAAATACCCTGAGTATGGCTAAGAAAGAATTAAGCGCGGAAGAGGCAGAGATCATAGAAGGGATAAATAAAAAACTATCCGGTAAAGGTTATGTCTCTTTTGCTGAGGAAAGTTGTGAGAGGATTTCATTTCTGAGGTTTTTGTACACAAAATGCGTAGCATTTTTTCGTACCACGACCTTGAGGTCGGGGGTAGGTCCGAGCGGCGAGTTTATGTTATAGTAACATTATTAATCTTGATCATGATCCAAATAGCCTATGTACACTAGAAAAATCGTTTTTTTTACTTTTCTCTTCACATTTTTTATTACCCCCATATGCTACGCCCATCCCCATCCCGTATTGGAAATAATCGGCAAGGAAGATGAGATCATAATCTACGCACTGCATTGGCAGGTGGTCGATCTGCAGTATCTGAAGGAACATTTCATCCTTGAAGATTGCCATTACAAAATATTCATGCAGGATCCCTTCAAATACTACGATATGGAGACCTACATATCCATCTATCACGAATGCCCTAAACTGAAGATAATCAATAACACACTCTTCCAGGGTTATTGGGGTGACATACCTATATTGACGACCATACGCGGCTTTGAAGGCTATCCAGAGCTTGAAAAGGACGATGGTGAAACTGATATCGGCGTATTGTCAATCGCCGATATAGATATCCCTAACAATCCATTCATCATATTCCTCTCATTAATACCGCTCGGCATATTCTTCGCCTTATCAGGCGACCTGCTCAACCTCTTCATCCCCATCTCATTGGCATCCAAATTCAATAAGGACAGGTTACTCTGGCTAAAGGCTGGCATGATACACCTATCATCAACCTATTTGGTGATTATTCTATCCCTTGATTTCATCAAGAAAGCATCAAGGTTCATCTGGCTGCTAATAGTATTGATCGGATTTTCCATGCTTTTCGAGAAATATCTCAAAAAGAAGGGAATCTCGCCTCTTTCAATTGCATTAATCCCCTGCAGCGCATCCATACTGATCTTCGGTGTCCTTAATCAATATTATCCGATCCTTTCCTATGCAGCACCGCTATTGATGGGGGCAGGGGAGATAGCAGCGCTGAAAATCGGCAATATCATCCCTTTGCCGAGAAGAAGTGCCAGGTTCATGCCCTACCTAGTGATAATTTGCGGCATCGTCATAGCTATCAAGACATACCTGTGAATCATCCATTTTTTCCCAGGCATCTCACACAGTCACCATCGCAAGTCGTGCAATCCTTTTTTTGGGGCATTTGTATCTTCATGATTACAAAAAACAGAAGAATGAATCCAATTCCAGTTGCAAAAAAAACCGCTTGCTGTATCATGTGAATCCCAACAACAATCCTCCTTGATAGACTATAAAAGCCATTGACCAAGCTATTACTGTTGTGTAGATTACTGTAAATATTGGCCATTTCCATGAGTTTGTCTCTCTTTTAATGACCGCAATTACTGCCATACAGGGAACATAAAGCAGTACAAAGACCATAAAGGCATAAGCAGACAAGGGCGTGAATGTTTGTGCTAATGCTTTTCCAAGGCCTTCTTCGCTCACCCCATATAATGTCCCAAAGCTTCCCACAATGACTTCTTTAGCCGCAAACCCAAACCCGAGCGCCACCGAAGCCTGCCAGGTTCCAAAACCTAATGGCTTGAATATCGGTGCAATGAATGTTCCTATCCTCCCGATTACACTGTTTTGAGAGGCATATTCAACACCAAAAGGAAGGCTGCTCAAGAACCAAATGACGATAACCACCAAAAAGATTAATGTTCCTGCCTTCTTAAGAAAAACTGAGCCTCTTTCCCACATGTGGATTAATGCTCCTTTTAAGGTTGGCAGCCTGTATGGTGGAAGCTCCATGACAAAGGGCGAGGAAAGACCCTTAAAAAGCGTCTTCTTGAAAATCAGGCCCATAATGATAGCAACCATGATGCCTAACAAGTAAAGGGAAAAGATGACCCATCCCTGATGCTCACTAAAGAAGGCCGCCGCGAACAAGGCATAGACAGGCAGTCTAGCCCCACACGACATGAACGGATTGATTAACATCGTCAGAATCCTGTCTTTCCTGCTTTCTAACGTTCTTGTTGCCATAATGGCTGGGACATTACATCCAAAGCCTAAAAGCATGGGGATGAATGATTTACCGTGTAGCCCAATTTTGTGCATCAGCCTATCCATGATGAATGCAGCTCTTGCAAGATAACCGCAGTCTTCCAATAATGCGATTGATAAAAAAAGCATGAATATTACTGGGACAAACACCAAAACTGAGCCAACGCCGCCGATAATGCCATCTGCTAACAAGGATGATAACCATTCTGTCGCGATTAAATTGCTCACCACCTCAGCAAGCCATCCGAAAAAGAAACCTATCCAGTCCATAAATGGGGCGCTGATGCTGAAAGTAAGCTGAAATAAAAGCCAGAGCGCAAATAAAAATACTGGGATTCCTAAAAATCGGTTTGTCACGATCCTGTCAATATAATCGGACATTGTAATCTTATCAATTTTTGGTCTTGTCATAGATTCCTTAATAAGTCCGGCAATGAAGCCATATCTGGCATCAGCTATTGCAGCATCGACATCCTCTCCGAAAATTTGTGAAAGGTGTTCCTGTATTCTTTCTGCTTTCATTAGTACTTCCTTTCCGTTTTTCAAGCCTAAGATCTTTTTGATGACTTCTTTATCTTTTTCAATTAATTTTAGCGCAATCCATTTTGTTGAGAAGCCCTTGTTAGTGTTAATTGACTCAGGTAGTATTTTTTCAAGCTCCGCAAGGTGCTCTTCGATCTCTGAACCATAGGTAATTTTTTTCGTTCCTTTTGACCTTGATTTGGCTGCTTTCAGAACAGATTCTATTAATTCCGTTTTTCCGATTCTGTCCACAGCTTCAATCTTAATTACTGGGACACCCAGCAGGTTTGATAGCTTTTTGTCATCTATCTTAAGTTCCTTTTTTTCTGCAAACCTGTTCATATTAATGGCAACAATGATATTTGCGCCAAGCTCGATGAGCTGTATCGTAAGATAAAGATTCCTTTCAAGATTTGTGGCATCAACAATGTTAATCACAACGTCAGGATTCTCTTCTACGATGTAATCTCTTGCGATTAGCTCTTCAATAGAATAAGCAGTAAGGCTATAAGTGCCAGGAAGATCTATGACGTTTATCTTCTTACCCATATATGTAAATTTACCATCTTTTCTCTCCACAGTCTTGCCAGGCCAATTACCCACGTGCTGTCTCATACCTGTCAGGTTATTGAATAGCGTTGTCTTGCCACAGTTTGGATTACCAGCCAGTGCCATCATTATTTGTTTAGCCATAGTCATGCCTTCTCAACCATTATTTTTTGCGCTTGTCCCCTTCCCAGAACTAATTTTGAATCCTTGACCTTGATTATGATCGGTCCTGCAACATCGTTCTTGACTACTTTCACTCTTGTCCCATCATAGAGTCCAAGATCACATAATCTTCTCTTCAGCCCAAATCCACAATTTACACAGTGAATGGTGACTTCAGTCCCTTCTCCACTCATTGATAACGGCATCATTGTACATCAATTGTTATATTTTTGGCTTCTTCCTTCCTCAATAATAAAGAATAGCCTTTTACCTTTACTTCGATGGGATCTCCCAGAGGAGCAACTCGCTCAACCTTTACCATTGCATTTTTCACCAGACCCATATCCAGAAGGCGTTTATGCACTCCTCCTTTTCCTTGGATGGAAACAATCATTCCACTTTCATTCTTACTGAGCTGATTCAAGGTTTTTTTCATCCCCATTACCTCATTTTAGGGGGTATTTTCATCCCATAAGGTGATTTTTTTGGATGTTTCAGAAATTTATCAAGACGTTTGATTGACTCCTCTGAAAACGCGTGTTCCAATCTATGTGCCTCCTCGTGAACTTTGGTCAATCCATATCCAAGGATATCCCTGAGAAACACTTCAATCACTCTATGATTATGCATTACCCTCAGAGCCTCTTTTAATCCCTTTCGTGTGAAATGAATTTTGGAGTAGGGCTTAGCTTTTAGATAATTCATTGAAATTAGTTTTTTAATCATGGCAGAAACGCTGGGCTTAGAAATGCCAAGCTCCTTGGCAACATCTATTGACCTTAGGCCTTCAGACTTGTCTTTAAGCTTTTCATAAATGGCATACAGTGTCCTTAAATAATCTTCAGTTGATACATTCATATTAAAGTTTGGAATTGCTAACTTATATAAAAATCTTTCGAAAAGTTAGGAAAGACTAACTCATTTAATCCTAACACTCTCTAAGTTCCGCGGAGCGATCGTCTCCACCCGGAACTGCTTGTGCATAGATGATGCCAGATCGAGGCATCTCGAGCTCTCGCCGTGGTTCACGATGACCTTCTTCGGCCTTGGCGAACATTTATACAGGAAGCTCATGAGCTGCTTCCTAGAGGAATGACCTGACAGACCGTCGATGGTGTGGATCTCCATGTTGATCTTGGTCACTTCCTGCTTGTTGCCGTTGCTGAACACTATCTCGCGCTCGCCGCGTTGTATCCTCCTTCCGAGGCTGCCTTCTGCCTGGTAGCATACGAATACCAAGGAATGCATGCTTCCTGAGGCCAGCGCCTTCAGGTACTCGACTGATGGGCCGCCGACAAGCATGCCAGAGGTCGCGATTATGACGCAAGGGCCGCCTTCCTCGATGACCTGCTTACGCTCCTTTTGGCTGCCGACCCTCTTGAAGCAATCAGAGAGGAACGGATTATCATCCTTATGGAATATCTGCTTCCTTATGTAGTTGTTCAGGAATTCTGGATAGGCCGTGTGGATCGCGGTCACGTCCCAGACCATGCCGTCGATATAGCAGTTTATCTTGTCGATCTTGCCCGTCCTGATCAGGTTCTCGACTATGAGAAGGACCTCTTGCGCCCTTCCGACCCCTAAGACAGGTATGAGCACCTTCCCGCCGCGCTTCACTGTTGTCGTGACTATGCTTGATAGGTAATCCTCGCATTCTTTCTTGGAGGGCATGACGTTGTCCTTGTTGCCGTAGGTGGATTCGATCATGAGGGTCTCCAGGCGGGTGAAATCCGCTGATGCGGACTCCAGCAGCTGGGTCCTGCCGAACTTCATGTCGCCTGTGTACAGCAGGTTGTGCAGGCCGTTGCCTATGTTCATGTGGACCATCGCGCTGCCCAGGATGTGGCCCGCGTTGAGAAGGGTTATCCTCACGTCAGGCGTTATGTCCGTCACCTCGTTATAATCGAGCGCGATCGTATGCTTGACTGTCTCTCTCACTTCATCGCTTGAGAATATCGGGTCCTGGCCCTCGTGCCTGGCTATCTTTATCATGTCTAGCTGCAGCAGCGACATCACATCCCTTGTGGGCAGTGTGCAGTACACCGGGCCGCGGTAGCCGAACTTGAACAGGTATGGCACGAAGCCTGAGTGGTCGAGATGGGCGTGGGTTATGATGACCGCATCCAGCTCGTTGATGTCGAACTCGGGTGCCTCCAGGAACGGATAAGCATCATCTTTGGTGGCAGGGTTTATGCCGCAGTCGATCAGGACCCTGCTTTCCGGGGTCTGAAGGAATATGCAGCTCCTTCCGACCTGCCTTCCTCCACCGAGGAATGATACCCTGATCCATTCGCTCTTCTTGCCTCTTATCCAGCCGTCGTATATGCGGTGGCCGATCTTGTCCAGGAACTTCTTCCTGTAGTCGTTATTCTCGTACAGCACTGCCCTGATGCTCTCTATCAGCTTTGAGCGCAGCGCGGGCTTGCGCTTGATTATCGGCACCCAGTAGGTCTTGGCCCTTATCTCCCTCAGCACGGATCCCTGCTTGCCTATGGCCAGGCCAGGCTTCTCGGCCTCGATTATGACGACTGAGCGTTGCGGGTCGAATATTATTCCTTCTGCCTTGGCATCTTCGGGCAGTATCTTCTTGATGGCCTTCTCAGCATCCTCCTGATCCATGCATATGCTGGGGTCTGGCCTGAGCTCTATACGCTTCTTTATCTCGTTGACAGCCTTCTTTATCAGGCCGTTGTTGTCCATGAAGAATTCCCTGTCCTTCGTGTATAGGACTATATTAGCTCCCTCGAATCCTGCCTCGCTTATCGAGTCCTTAGGCAGAAATTTCATTACTTCCTTCAATATGTCAGCCATAAATTAGCACCTTCAGTTCAGATCAGGCTCCAGTTGCTTGTGGTAAGCCTTCACTATGCCTTCATTGGTAATCGTGTAGATGTCTATGCCGTCTCCTGTTGCAGAGTCCCTCTTCAGGGCCGCGTTTATGCACTTGATACATAGCTTCACGCCCTCGCCCACAGTCATCGTCGGCTTGTACAGTGTGTCAAGGACGCCGTACGCCATGACGCTGCCTGAGCCGCTGGATATGAAATCCTTGCACTGCGTCAGCGAGCCGTCTGCATACAGGTCGTACAGGTAGAATCCTGTACTGTCCTTTCCGCCCAGGACGAAATGTGATATCCCAGGTATCATGGACATCTTTCGTATGTTTGAGTAGATCATGCCTGCTAGCAGGTTCGCACTCTCTGTTACTGTTGGTTCCCTGTCTGTGCGTATGCGCTTCAGCGCCAGCTCTGCCTTGATGAGCTTGGTGAGAAGCTGAGCGTCCGAGACGGTTCCGGCCATGGTGACGATCATGTTGTCGGTGATCTTGTACACCTTATCAACATCCCTGTTGACTATCATGCTGCCAGAAGTCGCCCTCTTGTCCGCAGCAAGGACCAATCCGTCCTTGCATACTAATCCTACGGTTGTTGTTCCCTTTTTAACGTTCTCCATTTCAACACCCAAATTAATTTTCATAAGAAAATCTTAAAATGGGTAAGTGAGGAGGTAGTATATAAAGTTTTTGGTGACAGCGAATAAAAAAAATATTTCGTAATTATTTTCAATATAGTAAATAATTAATACAGCATATTCTTAATTCAATTAAAAACATCTAAATTAGCGTGTCGTTGATGTACAGCGAGACCGAGTCTCTTATTTGGTCGTAGGTCATGTTTGCCTGCTCCCAGACATAAAGCGAGGGTGTGAGATTCTTCATGTTGGTATAGTCTTCTCCTAGGGTGATGTAGTTGAAGGCCCAGTATTGGCTGGCTTTATTAGCAACCTTGTCGAAGCTGCCGAGCATCTGGTGCAAGGTGTACTGCTCGTTCTTGGTCTTGCTCCAATGCTCAGGCACGTCGTGCCTTCGCAAGAATTTACCCGTTATTAGTTAGCGACATAAGTATCCTATAAATTCTTGCATGAACTCGTGTTTTTCCCAGAAGGTTTCTAACGCGTCCTGCATGTCATCAAGGCAGGTGAAATGCTGAGATTTGGTGACATGATTTTTTGTCACTTTCCAACATGT
>JAHIVG010000056.1 GCA_018816705.1 Nanobdellota archaeon | reverse complement strand
GGGTCGAGGAGAAGACTGAGGACCTCATAAAGGACCTGATACCTGAGGGAGTCATCACCCCGCTGACACGCCTAGTCCTGACAAACGCCATCTATTTCAAGGGAACCTGGGTCTGGCAGTTCGACGAGGAAGACACGCATGAAAGGGAGTTCAGGGTCAGTGGCACAGAGACAGCACAGGCAGACATGATGTACATGGCCAATCCCAAGGCTAGGTATAATTATGCAGAGACCGATGAGCTGAAGATACTTGAGATGATGTACGAGGGCGAGGAGCTCTCGATGCTGCTTCTGCTCCCCAAAGAGGATGACCTGTCCGGCCTGGAGGGATCATTGAGCGTAGATAAACTGGATGGATGGAAGCAGTTGCTGCGGGAAAGGAAAGTCAGTGTCTTCATCCCGAAATTCAAGTTCGAGACGAAATACTTCATGGCCGATGACCTGAAGGAGATGGGCATGCCGTCTGCATTCGATCTGCCGGTCAGATTCGGCGGCCCCGCGGATTTTTCAGGGATGACAAACGATAAGGATCTGTCAATCACAGAGGTGATACACCAGGCCTTTGTCGAGGTGAATGAAGAGGGCACAGAGGCTGCTGCCGCAACAGGTGTGGTGATCGGCACCACGAGCGCAGGAGATTCCTTGGTGTTCATGGCAGACCACCCGTTCATATTCATCATCCAGCAGAGGGATTCCGGCAACATCCTCTTCATGGGCAGAGTAACTGATCCAACTTAGGGATAAACATTATAAACCATGGGCCTATCCCACATGTATGATACTAGGTAGGATAACCGGCAAGACCACCTCGACGCATTTCTCTTTCCTGGTCGAGAAGCCTGCGAAGAAGTTCGGATACGTCCAGGTCATGCACCGCGACTATGATTACGTGCTGTGCCAGATTTATGAGCTGGAGAAGGACACGCAGCGCACAATCGCCAAATGCTTAGCCATAGGATACCGCGACGACCAGGGGCGTATAAGGCTCCCCAGGTCCCCGTTCGAGCCTGGCACAGAGGTCCTCCAAGCAGAAGACTCCTTCATCAAGTCCATAATCCAGCTCGGCAAGGCCGGAGCCTACATCGGCAAGCTAGAAGGCAAGAACATCGATGTCCACCTGGACATGAACAAGATGCTCACCAAGCACGTTGCCGTCATGGCCAAGTCTGGAGCAGGTAAGAGCTACACTGTTGCCGTCCTGCTGGAAGAGATAATTGAAAAGAAGATACCCTTACTTATAATCGATCCTCATGGCGAGTACTCCTTCATGTCCCAACCGAATGACAGCAGCGATGACCTGGAGAGGATGCCGCGATTCGGCATAAAGCCCAAGGGCTACTCAAATGAGATACAGGAGTATGCTGACACAGAGATAGTGCAGCATGCCAGGCCGCTCAAGCTGAACGACTCATTCACGGTCCAGGAGCTCCTCCACATCCTCCCGGCGAAGCTCAGCAACTCGCAGCAGGCCTTGCTTTATAGTGCGATAAAGAACCTCAAGGACACCACGCTCACAGGCCTGATATTCGCGCTCGAGCAGGAGGAATCCTCGCAGAAATACCAGATCATGAGCGTGATCGAATACCTAAAGGGTCTGAACATCTTCGCTCCGGATGCCATGGCATACAACGAGCTGGTGCAGTCAGGCCGCGCTTCCATCATCAACCTCAAGGGCATCCCGCCCGACATCCAGGCCATAATCGTCTACAAGGTGCTGAACGACCTGTTCGAGGAGCGCAAGAAAGGGAAGATCCCGCCGTTCTTCGCTGTCATCGAGGAGGCGCACAACTTCGTGCCAGAGCGCGGTTTCGGCGAGCCCAAGAGCTCTGTCATCCTGCGCACCATCGCGTCTGAGGGCAGGAAGTTCGGTATGGGCCTGTGCATAATCACCCAGCGCCCGGCAAGGGTGGAGAAGAACGTGCTCAGCCAGATGACGACCCAGATAATCATGAAGGTGACAAACCCTAATGACCTCAAGGCCATATCGCAGAGCGTCGAGGGGATAACTGCCGAGACAGAATATGAGATAAAGAACCTTCCAATAGGCTCAGCTTTGGTGACAGGCCTCGTGGACATGCCGTTGTTCATCACCGTCAGGCCGAGGAAGAGCAAGCACGGCGGCGACGCGGTGGACATGCTCTCGCAGGAGTTCATGGAGGAATTGGTGGGCTTTGAGGAGAAGGAGATGCTCCCTGTGGTGATGCCCAAGGTGACCCAGAAGGACATAAGGCTCATGGAAGACGAAGTGCAGAAGATCACGACCACCCTCATCCCTGCCTATCTTTTCCACTGCCAGGGCGATGACAGGTTCAACCTGCTGGTCGAGATGATGGACGGCCAGGTGGTCAAGGACATCGACACCTTGGCGACGGCTTCACTGCCCAGGCTGGACAGGATGAGCCCGAAAGAGCTGTTCTCGCTGAAGCACGCGTACAGGCTGAAGGAGTTCACGGTCGAGGAGTTCATCAAGAAGACCGGCTCCGGCCTGGACGCACAGTCCGCGCTGGCAGCGCTCCATGACAAGGGTTTCCTTGACATGGACAAGAAGAGGTTCAAGGTTACGGACAACTTCATCCTCTCAAACCTCGAGAAATTCCGGAGCTTCGCCAAGATAGAGTTCAAGAAGGTGAACTATGACGAGAAGAAGAAGCCGAGGGCAAACCTCGACAAGGTAAAGGACCACCTCTCAAGGTTCACGACAGTGCTGGACCAGAAGGAGTGCTATATCGTGAAGTATAAGCAAGAAAAGGTGAGTTGAATGACAGCAAGGTTCGAATGTGAGGTAAGGTTTCCGGTAGAGGACATCAAGGCTTTCAAGGAGAAGCTCGTGAAACTGGGAGGCAAGGTCACATATGAATACGGGTTCACAGACCATTACTACAGGCCGAAAGGCAAGACCTGGAATCCTGTTGAAAAGAATATCCGGATCAGGGAATGGAAAGACGGAAAATATCCGACCGCCATTCTATTGTGCAAGAATGAGGTGATTTCCGGGAAAGATTTCCAATTCAAGAGGTCATTGTATGAGCAGGGGAAGCTCGAGCTCTTCCGGGGAGACCTTGCGCTATGCAAGACCTTGTTGGATGACATGGGATTCGAGCCATGGTTCGAAGTCAGGAAGGAGAAGGCCAGCCTCTGGGACGTCCAGGTAAAAGGATTCAATATCGCGATCGAGCACATCCCAGGGCTGGGCTGGACATGTGAACTTGAATTCTCAGGGGATGATCCTGAAGAGGCAAAGAAGAGGATCGAGAATGCAATAGGGATACTCGAAGTTCCGGCTGACAAGCTGTGTTATGAACCGGTTTCAGCGATGTATGCTAAGAAGATGGGTCTATGAGACTCCCATTTTCATCAGTTCTTTATCCAGCTGTTCTCGGTCCTTGAAAAGGATTGTCTTCATCCCCATCTCCCTAGCCGTAACCAGGTTCTTCTCCTGGTCGTCGATGAAGACGCATTCCCCTGCCTTACAGCCTAGCTCCTTCAATGCCCTCTCGTATATCCCCCTGTTGGCCTTGGCCACGCCGGAATAGCATGAGCTCACTATGACATCGAAGATATCAAGCAGCCTGAACCTCTCGATCTTGTAGTCGAGGAATCCCTTCCCGATGTTGGGCATGGCCGCAAGCTTATATTCACCCTTGAGCTTCCCGAGCAATTCGAGCATGCCTTCAACAGGCTTCTGGTGCTTCCTCCATATCTCCTTTGCCTTGGCCACATCGATATCCTTAGCTCCAGCAGTCTTGAGGAACCTTTCCCAGAACTCGTCCTCATCTATCTTACCGAGCTTGTAATCCTCCCACCCTGCATAGAAACCCCTCTCCATGTCTTCGACAGAGATGTGGAAATAGTCAGAGAACTCGTCGTTCATGTCCTCCATTTGGACATGCCAGTCATTGGTCAGCACGACATTTCCTAGGTCGAAGATCAATGCAGTTATTTTCATATTCTCACCGACATATAGATACCTTTCCTCTTGAATCCCAGCTTCCGGTAGTATTCCCTCACGCCGATGCCGCTGATGACCAGCATCTCCCTCTTGCCGTATTCTCTTGCCACATTCTTCGCTTCCTCGACGAGATTCTTCCCCAGCCCGCGGTGCTGCACCTCTCCCCTCTTCCCGAGCGGCGCGCTCTGGCCGTAGACGTGTAGCTCGCGTATGCCCGCGCACTTTGATGTGATCTCCGGCCGGAATGGTTTCCAAGGCATCCTCACCCTGCAGAACCCGTAGATGGTATCCTGTTTGATATCTTCATATGACAAGAATACCTCTGTGCCCTTGCTGGCCTCGTAATCCCGCCTGAACAGCTGCATCTTCCCTGCCTTCTTCCCGAAAGGCTCCCTGGCCCTTATGTCCATGCTCTTCATGCCTTTGTCGGCCATTGCCTTGTCAAGGTACTGCCTCAGGTTGGTCCTGTCAACTCCTGCAGAGGTCACCTTAGTGGGGATGTCCCGCTGTACCCGCATGATGCGGCAGTACTCAGGCACATGCCTGATCATCTTGCTGATCACTTCAACAGCTTTCTTCGTGGTCAGCGGCCTATACTTTCCTTTCTTCCATTCTTGGTGCAGCTTCGTTCCTTCCATGACCATGCAGGGGTATATCTTCAGGGCGTCTGGCCTGAAATCAGGGTTCGAAAACAGTTCCTCAGCCATCTCGATGTCCATCCTTGCATCCGACCCTGGCAGTCCAGGCATGATGTGGTATCCGACCTTGAGGAATGAGTCTTTCATCAGCTGCGTTGCCTTTATGCTCTCCGCAACATCATGGCCGCGTTCTATCCTCTTCAATATTGGATCATGGATGTGTTGCACCCCGAGCTCTACCCGTGTCGTGCCATACCTGAGCATCTCGTCGATGTG
This sequence comes from Nanobdellota archaeon, assembly GCA_018816705.1. GTDB lineage: Archaea > Nanobdellota > Nanobdellia > Woesearchaeales > JAHIVG01 > JAHIVG01. The sequence continues at coordinate 4,296 of JAHIVG010000056.1, read as the reverse complement.
CCTCTTGCCGCAGTAATCTGGCCTGGTCTCGATGCACACCGCCACACAGCGCACGCTTGCTTTCTCGTTCTTCCTCTGCTCGGCATCAAGACTTGACGGTTTCTTTATTGCCTTGTATTTCTTCTGCAGCCTTGTCATTCTTTCCGGCTTGCGGAAGTCCTCTGGCTCATAGAAGCTGTTGAATTCCTTCTCCCTCAGCTCACCATTCTTCAGGAACATGTCGGAGAATGTGTTCATGCCATGCAGTGCATCCAGAATGAATCCCTCTCTATACCTTTTCGGGAATGAGGGGAAAGTTCCGCCCATCACAATGAGCTCCACCTTGCCCACCGGGTGCCCAAGCAGTGTGTATTGCTCTAGCCTGTTCATGACCTGGCTGAATCCGTCGTACCTGTTCCTGATGCCCCTGAGGGTCGCTGGCTCATGTCCCGTATATGACTGCGGCACATCCCCGAAAGCACTTTCGACTCCGCCGGGGCAGTAGCTGCACCTGCCGTGCGGGCACGGAAAAGGCTTGGTCATCACAGCAACAACAGCCACCCCGGAACCTGTCCGAACAGGCTTCGTCATGAGCTTGCCTTTCAGCCTTGGCATAAGCCGGGCCAATTCGACATTGGAGAGTATCTTCGTCCCCTTGTTCTTCCGCGCCAGCTCCCGCTTGAGCTTCCTGATTTCCATGAAGACACGGGGTCGGGCATGGTTATTAAATCTATCTGAAGAAAGCCCGGTAAGAATATATCATCTGAAGAACCCGATCTTCAGCACCACGAAGAGCACATACGCCGCGATGAGCGCTATCGCCTGAGGCCGCCTGATCGAGGTCTTCTTTCTCAGGAGAAGCAACGCGAGCGCAGAAGCAAAAAACCAGTACGGCAGGTCGAAAAGCAGCAGCCCCCTGTTCATCGTGAAGCCGGATATGACGGCGCCGCTTCCCAGCGAAAGGAGCGGGTCTGTGATGTTGCTGCCGACCAGCACGCCGACTGACAGGGATGTCGATCTCTTCATGGCCGCCCTTATGGCTGTGGACAGCTCCGGCAGTCCTGTGCCCACCCCGATTATGAGGACACCCACGAAGGACTTCGCGACATTCCACTCTTCTGCCAGCCTTATGGCGTTGTTCACCACGAGGTTCGAGGCGAATATGAGCGCCACTATCCCAAGGAGCATTATGCCTACAGTCTTGAGGTGCGCAGCACGCTTGCTCCTGCTGCCGATAGAGGCCTTGAACTCTCCCATGACCTTCCCTCTCACGTCTTCGGCCTGGCTTATCATGATCAAGTATGTGAGATAGATGACTATCAACGTGGCCCCTTCCATGCGGCTTATGGTGCCGTCGATGCCCACCATGAACAACGAGAGGATGGCGAACAGGATCATGATGCCGTCCCTCCTGATGAAGCTCTTCCTCACCTTGAGCCTGCTTATCAGGGCCGCGATGCCTAATATGAGCGTTATCTGGGTTAGGCATGATCCGATATTTGTGCCGATAGCGACGCCGGAGGCGTCGATACCGGCCCTTACCTTAATCCCGGAAATGACGTTGGTCATGATCTCTGGAAGGGAAGTGCCTATGGATATTATGGTGAGGCCGATGAGCATGGGTGATATCTTCAGCGCAGCGGCTATCCTCTTTGCAGCATCCACGACGAATCCCGAGCCGAGCCAGAGCAGGATTAGGCCCGCAACCATCAGCGTCAGTTCAACTATCATCAGGATGCCTCCATCTTCAGATTACCGCCTTGGCTATGCCAAATATCACTCCGAGCATCGTCAGGATTACGTAGCATGTCACTATGCTGATACCACCGACGTATACCGTGAAAGAGGCTGCCTCCTTGTGGCTCATGTTCATGTGCTTGACCAGCACGAAGAAGAAGAATGGCACGACGAACAGCCCGATTATCAGTGGGTGCAGCGGGAATATCAGGGTCACCAGGAACAGGATGAGGCCGCCTGAGAGTATCATCAGGTACATGGTGTTCATGACGTTGTGGAAGCCGAGCTCCTTGAGGACGTGTTCCGCAGATTTGGAGGTTATGCTCACCCCGACGATGAAGGTTATGGATGAGATGAGGACTGTGCTCAGGGCCTTGTTCACGTCATAATACAGTATCCCTAGTATCAGCAGGACCAGCACTGTGGGGAGTATGCCGAAGATGATGACGCTGTTCGGCAGCAGTCTCTCTTTGGGTACATCTGTCTTCTTGCCGAGGACTCTTGCATGCTTCTCGACCATTGGCCGTATCTTATCCTCTTTATAGCCGGCCTCGATCATGGCCTTGATTATCTGGTGGGGTTCGAAGCCCCTGCTCAATTCCTTTATTATGTAGTCATCTGTCTCTGACATTTATCTTCCTCTTTAGGAAATATTCAAGGCAGTCCACAGCGCAGAATGATGCTTTCTTCATGAAGTCCTCGGGTCCGAAGATCAGTGTGTAAGAGGATGCGCTTGCAGGGTCAATGGTCGATTGGCAGACAGAGCATGTCTTCTCATGCTTCTTCTTCTCTTGTCTTATCCTATTGTCCAGCGCCTGTTTTATCACGGGCGCACCGTTCAAGAGCTCTTTCCTTATCGCAAGGAGATCGCACAGCTCCATCTCATTGAAGAGTCCTTCTATCATGGGCCCACCCCGCATGTCCCTTGGATGTATGGCTCGCCTGTGGCGAACGTGAACCGGCTCCCTTCTTTCCCAAGCCTCATCTTTCCGTCGCTGCCCGTGACTGAGATGTCTTGCAGCGCCGGATCAAGGCAGTCGACCGCATATGGATCAGGATACGAGATCTCTGCCTGCTCAAGCAGGAATGCCGCTGCCCGGGAGAGGCTCAACAGGCTTGTCTCCTCAGATGCGGCATAGCTGACCGCTTCCTTCCGCATCTCCCCTTGAGTCATGAGCACGGGATAGCTAATGGCTATCTGGAATGCTGGTTCTCCGAGCAAGGCATCGCACAAGATCTTATTGGAAGTATAGCCGAGTTCTAAGCTCTCCCAATCTTCAGCGGAAAGGTCTGCTTCAGGTCGGATGATGTCCAGCTCATCGCTTTCTGTACAGCTGTCCATGTTGGCCATGACGAACCTGCACATGCTTCCGGCCATCTCTTCTGCAAGGGGGATGTCTTCCTGGACCGGTACCATGTAGTCCCCGTCCGGCACCCATTGGACAGCAATGCATCCTGGATAACCCTGGCTACAGTCCGGGTCTACGTTTCCGGCTTGATTGCTTAATAGCATGATTCCGTCTGTGACCAGGCCTTCGAAGCAGCCCTGCATGTAGCTGATGAAGGTATCTGTCTGATAGTCGAAGCCCCTGATATCATCATCTCCGTTGATGTTGGTCCTGAGCATGAGCAGCAGCCCGAACAGCACCATTATGACTATGCCTATCATGATGAATATTGTTATCTGCCCTGAGCGCCTTTTTGTTGTTCCCTGGCCAGTTCCATCCTTACTTTGTCTTCTCGAACTCAACGTACCACCTTCCTGTTTTCTTGTCATAGGTGAAGACGACCTCGTGTTTCTTGTCCTGGTCGATCGCGAATAGAAGCGGCATGGGTATAGTAGTCTCGAAGCTCGACCCACGCCTGTATAGTTTCCGTCTAAGCTGCATCTTGGCCACACATAATTTACTTATTTTTTTACTTATTATATCCCATTTATTAATCTAACTTTTAAGCTTATTTTTTTACTTATTTATAAGGGTTTCGGATTTACAGGCTCTGCTGAAAATCTATAAGAATCATCAGAATCCGGATTCACCCACCAATGACCTTCGCCAAGAACATCCCGATTATGTATCCGAAGACCATGCCGAGCAGGAACTCCTTTATCCTGGCCGTGAGCAGGTGCTTCGCAGTGGGATGTCTCCTCATCACGTTAAGCTCCCGTATGCGCTTCTTCACAGATGCCGCCATGTGATGAGCCGTGTGCTTCCTCAGCAGCTCATCAGCCAATTCAACATCACCGATTACCTCACTCACCCATGTCGAGAAATCGTTCCTATGCGGCGTGACATGGTGGTCGAAATCCTTGTCCTCTATGACATCGAGGATGATTGCAAGGTCATGGAGATTGCGCAGCCTCGCTCCATCGTGCACATGGAACTCCTTCTCCTTGTCCACGCTCTCCAGGCATCGATGCATCATTTGTTCAGATACAACGAAAAAAGCTTATGCTTTTTTCGTGTACACAAAATCTTAGATTTTGTTGTACCCCACCACTTTTGGCGGCCGGGATATTTATTTCAACATGTGCTTTAGGACAGCGATCAGGTTCTGTTCCCTTGTGCGCTGCTCGGCCAT
>JAHIVG010000055.1 GCA_018816705.1 Nanobdellota archaeon | reverse complement strand
TGTTGCCTCGCCCAATTCTTCAATTCTTTCCGCAACCTTTTTATACTGAAGTTCAATCTTCAAGTCATCATGGATTATCCAAAGCCGTTGGATACGCTGAACAGGTTCAAGGGGCAGATAGTTTCCGTGGACCTGAGGGACGGGCAGAAGGTGACAGGCAAGATGCTGTCCTTCGACCTATCCATAAACATGGGCATGGACGTCAGGGGAACAATCCAGTTCATCAAGGGCGAGAAGGTCGTCATAGTATACCAGGATGAGGCGCCGACCAAAATTAAGACTCCTGGATGAGCAAAAAGCTTATTAATTCTATCCGAATAAGTATTTCTAATGGCCCTGTTCCACTACCAGCCCAACAGGGAGCTGGAATTCATAGGGACGACTAAGTATGAGATAATCCAGACTGTCAGATACCTGAAGAGAGAGGACAATCTCGATATCACTGACCCGAAACCCGAAGACATAGACTGGCTGGAATCCATATGCCTAGGCTTCGAGATGTCGGGAGCGAACCCCGGCCAGACTGTGGAAGCCAGGATAATGGACGGCGCCTTGAAGCTGACCATAAACATCAACGCGATGTTCTACATATATAAGAAGACCTCAAGGATAAGCCTATGCAAGAGGGGTGAGCTCTACCTGCTATTCGGAGGCCTCGGCGCCAAGAGGACATATTTCCTGCCTGAACAGGCCATGATAGAGCTCAGGGAATACCGCTGGGACAGGCACATAAACGAGCTGCTGGCCTATGAGCTCACGAGGCTGGAAGAGCCCAAGCCCATAGAAGATCTATTCCGAGAAGCCTCCTAGATTACTCGATACTTTTAAATAACCCTCCGCACCAACACAGTGCATGGCCTGGCAGAAGCTGCTGAACAAATATATCGGAAGGGAGGGATTTCTCACACCGAGCGGAGACGCAGCCATAGAGATGGCATTGAAGCATCTTTCCGGCCAGGGGTACACATCCTGCCTCATTCCCGACCAGGGAGGGTGGCTGTCTTACAGGAAGCTGCCAGAAAAATACGGCCTGAAGCTGATAGAGGTCCCTACAGATTATGGACTCATCGACCCGAACCAGCTCAAGCGGCTGCTGACGGAGAAAAGCATGCTGCTGCTCAACTCCATCGCAGGATACGCTGCTCCGCAGCCGATGAGAGAGATAACCGAAGCCTGCAGGAAAGCCAAGACACTGTTGATAAACGACGTCTCGGGCAGCATAGGCACGCCAGCTGCTCTGTATGGCGACCTGATCCTCGGCTCGTTCGGCAGGTGGAAGCCCGTCGACCTCGGAAAAGGGGGTTTTATCGCAGGGATCGATACTAAAAGCGTAGAGCTGCCAGGGCTGGAAGAGAAGCTGATGAAACTGAAAGAGAGGCTGGCGTTCCTGCATGACTTATGCAAACAGGTCAAGGAAGACCTCGCAGGCATGGAGATAATCCACAGGGAGAAGCAGGGGCTTGTCGTGATAGTGGCGTACGATGATGACGCTGAAAAGCGAAAGATTATTGAATACTGCAAGGGCAAGGAATATGATCACACAGAATGCCCGCGCTATATACGGGTCATGAGGCAGGCGATATCCATCGAGGTGAAGCGAAAATGAGGGAACCGGAATCAATGGAAGAGCTTATCTATTTTACCAGGAGATCCATCGGCAAGGGCCACGCCAGGGTCTGGGTCTTCAAGCAGGAATGCCCTGAATGCCACAAGGCCCTGATGGGCAAGCCCAAGGGCAAGGCTGGCAGCGTGAAGATGAGGGCAAAGGAATATACCTGCCCGGAATGCGGATTCACGGTCGAGAAGAAGGAACACGAAGAGAGCCTTATGGCGAACTGCGAGTACACCTGCCCGGAATGCGGTCACCAAGCCAAGGTGGAGGTGCCCTTTATCAGGAAGAAGGTCAAGGGAACAGAAACATTGAAGATCAAATGCGACGGCTGCGGCTGCGACATAGACATCACCAAGAAGATGAAGGCGAAGAAGGGATGAAAAAGCTCTTTCTCGCCGGCCTGCTGGTCGGTATATTCATCGTGTTGTCCGTCATGTACTTCACTCTCCCGTCAGATGCTGACGGGATTGTGAATTTGCGCATAACCGTGTTGGGTGATGAACGCAGCTCCGAACAGGTTGAAGCGGCTGATTTCTTACAGGGGCATGAGTTCACCACCACCTTTGCTCCGAAGATGATAAAGTGCCTTGACGAAGTCTGCGCCAACCAGAACTACTACTGGAAGACCTATATCAACGACGAATATGTAACCTTCGGGATAGACCAGCTACCTCTGGAGGACGGAGATATAGTCGAGCTGAGGTATGGATAATTCATCTTCTTGAAGAATATCTTATATTATCCGAATATTTCACACGGACCCTGTCGAAGATGTCCTCAAGACTCCTGCCCGGATGATATGGAGATAAGGCTTCATTGAATGCTGACCTGTATTTCCGGCCGCTCTTGATGTCCTGCCTCATCCGGGCGATGCGCAGCAGCAGCCCCCTGCGATTCCCATCATAGCGATGGATGAGGCGCCGGGTCTCCAATCGTGCCATCTCGTCGATGACATCCTCGATGCGGGAGCCGGCCTCCGAAGCTGCGCCGGTCAGTGCTTCCTGAAGCCTAGGGTCATAATGATCCGTGACCTTGATAATCTTACGGATAAGCTTCTCATCATAGGCTTTCCGGCCAATATCAGCAAGATTCCTTATCATTTCAATGCCGGCCAAGCTGCCCCGTTGGACCTCCTTGTTGCGCATAACAAGCTCCTGCGCATCACCCCTCAAAAAGAGATCGTTGACATCATCGACGCTGCCGCTGAATGCCGCATCAGCCATGGCCCTGAACACCATGGCAGCCGCCCGGCCGTATCGCCCCGCAATCATGATGGAACCGGCTGCTGCATCCTCGCTCATGGTTTCGCGGAGCATGATGAACATATGATGCAGCATTGCCTCCGCAATCTCCTCCTCGCATTCGTTAAGATATGCTATGGCCTGGTCCGAATGGATGCACCGCCCGAATATCGAGCGCAGGACTGGTTCAAGTTCTCCGCTAGTTATGGCTAGTGTGATTTCGATGTCAGGATTGATATGCGACATGCCCAAGCCGGCCCTCATGCAAGCGTTCTTGAGCCTGTAGTTGCCTATCTGTACTGCGACCCCGTATAGATTTGTATAAGTCTCCCTCACGAAATCATCTCGTTCCTTCTTATCGCCCCTCCATTGGGGCTTAGCTTCGGAAAATCCGTTTATTTTCATCATGCTGGTATCACAGGGTATTTCTCCTTTGCCCAATTCCAGAATTTCATCAGCAATAACGGCACCTCCCTCCCATAATGCCTATTCTTATCGCCGAAATTCATCATCTGTTTCAGGAGGTATTCAAGAGGTAGCTCTCTCTCCTTTGAGAACCTCTTTGCTTTTCTCATGGTCCTACAGAATAGGCGTCTGTATCCGATCTGGCTCATGAGAAAACCCATGTTGTTCACAAGCCCCTCCCTATCGCCTTCATAAGTATCAATGATATTCTTGATTTCAGGTTCTCCGAAGAGGCCTATGATCCTCTTTGCTGATCTGTGATCCTCCGGCACGATGCGAAGTATCTTGCTGCCTAGACGGCCGTAATCCTCTGCCATGTCGATCGCCCCATAGAAAAGCTCAGTTTCAAGTGTTTTAGCATGCCGGCCGACATCATGGATCAATAATTGCCTTCTGTTATGCTTCCTCTCCGTGATGAAGTAATCGACTTCGTCAGATCCGAACCTGGAAGCGACCTGATGATATCCTTCAGGACTCCCTGCGTTATTGATAACGATCATCACATCCATGGAATTGGGAACATACATTCCAGCAATCTTGATATAAGATGCGACCGACTCAGGATCAAGCGTATCTGACAATAGACGGAGCGCATATTGTAAGAACGTCGCTTGTTGCTCACAGCCCTTGACAACTGATATCACTTCCTGCGAGGATCCTGGGAAAAGGTACTCTATTGGAGGAGACATGTCGCCTGCGACAATGCCATCAGATATCCTTGGATGAGGATTCTGATCATATCCCAATCCGCTCTTGAGGCAGGCGTCCATCAGCTGGGTGTTGCCTATCTCCTGGCCGACCCTATAGAGGCCCACCTGCATCTCTCTCATGTATACCGCCCGGGTGGTCTCGTCCACGACATGAACCTTCCTTAAGCTAGGCGAGCTCAACCGGCATCACCCCCTCGCTAGCGAGCAACCTTCTCACCCAATGGGAACATTATCCTAAGCCATTGCCAGTTTTCTTTTTTGGCATATCTATTCGTGGACCCGTTCCAATATGAATAACAACTCATCATCCTAATCACTTCATGGAGAGGTGCATCCCTTTCATGGGAGAATGCGATCCCCTTCTCCAGCTCTTTCCTGAGGGCATCGGATGATGGTGCGTGCCCCCTCATGCTGCCGATGATATTGACGAGCGCCACCTTGTCATCATCAATCTTGTTGATCAGGTATATCAGATAAAAAAAGCCGAACTCCTCAATCATGTCCTCGATCGGATCCTCTTGCATCTGCTTCATCACAGCCACCCTGGCATCTGAGCAATATCGGCCTGCTGCCTGCACAGCCTTGTCGAACTTGGCACCCGTCACCCAGTTCGCGAGGCTGCCTAGCTCATCGATGATCACCGAATGCGGGCTGTCATATCCTTGGATCAGCCAATAGACATCGGACCGTCCATAGGCATCCCTCAATATCTCTACATAGCTTTTGTGACCCGACCGGGCCATGCTGTTAAGGACATGACCTGTATCATCATCGTATCTCGCTGCCACCTGGACGCAAAGATTCGTCAGGCCGGGATCGCCTATATTGGCAAGCAGGTGCAATGTCTCCTGGACTGCATGTTCCAACACAGAAACCCCTAGCCCCATCAATCTTTGTACCCCATCAGGAATGCTGCTGGAAGCCCGACCGGCCTCTTCATCGGTCTTTTCCGCAGGCCCAGGCAAAATGAACCGAATGATCCTCTCGGGTCCGCTTCCCAGTATCGCGGAGGCCACTGGCCTGTAAGAGGGGTATTGTTCCAGCCCTGCGCATAGGCAGGCCGTCTTCAGCGCGACATCACCTGTCTCGGCTGCATGACGGTACAGCCCCGCGAGCATCTGGTTCTTGTACATTTCTCAACTCAGCCTCCTATACAGGTCTGGGATTTGGCTGCGATATTCAAGCTGAGTCTCGGCCGTCATGCTTTGCCACCTCCTCTTCGATGATCCGATCAAGGTTTCTCCTGACATCACGATCGCTCCTTATCATGATATTCTGCCTTATCCTCCCCGCTATCTGCTTCAGCAATATCCCCAGATCCACTCCCCTGTCATCAGCGGCTTCCTTTGTTGCTTCCAGGATTTCTTTTAGGCAACTTTTTGTGCTTACCTCAACAGTAACAAGATTACTAATGCTCTGGATAAGTTTTTTTACTTCGCTGCCCGCGTATTCCTCTATGGTTCTCTGGGTTAGTCCACAGCTGAAAAAGTATAATCTTCTTTTAAAAGCCTTATTTGTTGGATAATGTATCGACTTAAAGACATATCCCCCTTTTTCACCATATCTCGTGGAGACCTCAATGTGCCTCTTTGCCTTCTTCTTGCCCCTCAATATTGCCATTTCCGCTATCATCATTATCTCCTCTTCGCCGAAGATTCCTGGATGCTCCTTGACAGCGGCCTGCACATTCTTATCAGAGTAGGTATCCAACACGGTCTCATATGCTTCCGGCTTGCGATATCTTTGCTGAGTCTTCTGCAAGCCCCTGATGACACAATGGGCCTTCGGCCTATACTCCAAAGCGACCGCAAGAGATTCCGGCAGCATCAGCAGTGTATCGTTCACATATGCCATGGTCAGCATGAACTCCATCATCTGTGATGCATGATCGGGCTCTGACCACAAGACCATGACGTTCCTGTATACTCCGCCAACGAATAGCTCTCGCACAACAATATTCATAATATTGTCCTCGACCAACAGCCCTGCCAGATCCCTCACTGACGCGTCCTTGGCGTCAAGACCCAGCTTCAGGGCCTCGTGGCAGATGGCAGGCTTTGACAGCCGTCCTCCCAACGAATATGCCTTCACCCACAGGCTTTGGTCGTAACTCATCTTGATCCAGCCTCTATCTCCTTGAGATAATCTGGGATCCTCCCCCAGGCTTTATTCAGTCCGATACGGCCCCATCCATCGCCCAACTTTGATGATAGCTCTTGCATGACATCCACCAGGTTCCTGCCTGTATTCCCTGACAGCATCTGCAGCTTCGGCAAGACGCGCTTCATCCGCATGCGGCCCTGCAATAGTCCTGCCAATCTTCCTATGGCATCTATCAAAGACCCACGATATCCATCATAATCAGCGACTGACTCTTTGACCGGGTCCATGCCGAATGCATTGATCCTATCACGATAATAATTCTGATCGCACATGGCACGCGTCACCAGCGGTGCCCAGGGATTATACTGGGCTGCCACCCGCAGGCCTCTATCGAAAGTCCTTTGGCTCTCGATGCATTCAGCCATACAGCGTATTGATGATAATAGTTGTTCAGGATGCCTCCCAGCATGCCTGTGGACAAAGTCCTGCACCTTGTCATCCGAGAACCTGTCCAGTACCCTGTCAAGTTTCTCTATCGATATCACAGGCCGGTAGACTGCATGCATGAAATGATGCCCCCATGGCCTATATCTCTTAGAGAGCGCTGTGATCTCTTCAAGCCGCCAATCCTTATGCGGTGAAGCCGTCATCTCAAACAGATGCTTAAGGTAGGTTGCAGTCGCGTCATGGTCACCCAAATAGTCTATGACCCCGCTGAGCATGTTATGCCTCTTATCACCGTCCAAGGCAAGGCCACAGATCACATGGGAAGCTATGCCTTCTTGGGCGATGCCATTTGCGATCTTGTCGATGGATGCACCTTTCAAAGAAAGTCCGTATGCCATGCACTTATCTCTCAGCTCCGGACTGCCGACCTGTTCGACAGCCTTGTACAGCCTCACCCTAATATTATTTGCTTGATTCATTTCACCTTCATCTCCGCCTCCACATAATTCAGGAATTCAGGCAGACGATTCCATGGCTTGTCATCGCCCTCCTCTTTAGCCTTGTTGATCCAGACTGCCAATTCCCTGAATATGTAGAACATGGGAAAATTCACACTCCTCTGATATATCTCCTTTGCGCCCTTTACCGCCTTCCTTAGCCTCTTCCTTCCCTGCAAGGCGCTGGCGAGCTCAGCAATGGATTCCACAATTACCCGTTGATAATGAAACGCCATTTCCCTAGCAAATATCTCCTTGACCAGGGAATCTTCGAACGCATCCACCCTATAAACAGTATAGTCTGGATCAGGCATCCAGGACAGAATTTTCCCGGCCATGGGGCCATAGCTGTCAGCCACCTTTATCGCCCGGAGGAACAGCTGGCTGCTGTCAGCGTGTTCAGCCAGACTGGCCAGGGAGGATATGTCCGTCCTGGTCTCGCCGTAGCCTGCATTACCCTGGACAAAAGCATATGCCTCAGGGAGATGGCATCTCTCAAGGATCCTTGTAAGTGTGGGCTTGGGCTTGTCAACTCTCCACCAGCACATATCAATGAAGTCTTTACCATGAGGATGATAATCCCGTGACACCCTGGCTATGTCCTGTATCCATATATGGCCTTGGTCATGTTCAAGAATCACGAGCGCAGCCAAGAAATAATCCGCCTGCAAGATGCTCTTTTCCTCATAGTCTTCCACTGCCCTCCTGAGAGGGGTGTCCATCGGACCTGGAGCGTGCAGATGGTCAAGGACGACATCTGTATTCCCATGGATCACGACCTGATCTGTAATGATCTTGAGGAATCCTTCCCCAAAGCCGAGACCGAGCCTCATCACATCATTCTTGAGTATGGGATCCCCTATCTCCTCAGCTGCCCTATACAGGCGGCTGTATAGCTTTGACTCCGCGTTCATGAGGCTGAGATGATGTATTTATTTAAAAAGGTATTGCTTGACACTACTAGAGAATGCAAAATTATCTTGGTTGAGGTACCAGGTTTTTCCCGCGAAAACCTTAAAAACCCTGCCTAGAACCTATAGTGGATGAAACGAATATTGATAACCAGCGCATTGCCCTATGCGAATGGACCGATCCACATCGGCCATCTTGTTGAATATGTACAGTCCGACGTATTCACACGTTTCTTGAGATTGACAGGCAAGAAGGTTATCCACTGCTGCGCAGACGACACGCACGGCACTCCGATAGAGATAAACGCCAAGAAGCTTGGTGTGACACCTGAACAGCTGATCACCAAGTACTATAAAGAACACACAGATGACTTCAAGGCCTTCCTCATCGACTTCGACTCATATTATTCGACCAACACACCTGAGAACAAGAAGTTCTCCGACTTCGTATTCAACAAGGCCAAGGAGAAAGGCCTGATATACACCAAGGACGTAGAGCATGCATACTGCGAGAGCTGCAAGCGCTTCTTGCCTGACCGCTTCGTGAAGGGCAAATGCCCCAAATGCGGAGCAGAGGACCAGTACGGGGATGTGTGCGAGGCGTGCAACGCGGCATACGACACTGTAGACCTGGTGGAACCGTTCTGCACCATCTGCAAGGCAACGCCTGTGAGGAAGTCCTCGATGCATTACTTCTTCAAGCTCAGCGCCCTGTCTCAAGAATTATATGAATGGCTCACATCCAACGAGAACCTGCAGAAGGAGATCGTCAACTGGGTCAAGAACTGGATAAAGGACGGCCTGAAAGACTGGGACATAAGCCGGGACGGACCGTATTTCGGCTTCAAGATACCGGGCGAGGAGGATAAGTATTATTATGTCTGGCTCGATGCGCCGATAGGATATATCGCTTCTACTGAGAACTACTGCAGGCAGCACAACCTTGATGCCATGAAAGACTACTGGACCAGCAAGGACTGCAACATAATCCACTTCATCGGCAAGGACATCGTTTATTTCCACTATCTTTTCTGGCCAGCGCTGTTGAAGGCCGCTGACCTCAACCTGCCAGACACACTTCTTACGCATGGCTTCCTCACCGTGAACGGCGAGAAGATGTCCAAGAGCAGGGGGACATTCCTGACAGCGAGAGATTTCCTCAAGAAGTGCGACCCCGAGCTCCTCAGGTTCTATTTCGCCGGCAACCTGAGCAGGAAGATGAACGACATCAACCTGGACGAGAAGGACTTCAAGGACAGGATAAACAACGAGCTTGTGGGGAACATATCCAACTTCGCCTACAGGGTGCTATCCTTCACAGAGAAGAACTACGGCAGCAAGACAGTCAAGATACAGCAGGATGCATTGACTCAAGAGCTTGAGAGCATGCACGACGAGATAAGGGACCTGTACGAAAGGTGTGACTTCCGCGAGGCTGTCAAGAGGATAGCGCACTACAGCTCGCTCGGCAACAAATGCTTCCAGGAGAACGAGCCCTGGAACAACAAGGACAAGTCCCATGGTGTTGTGAGCCTCTGCGTGAACATCGTGAAGAACTTATGCATTTTGCTCAAGCCGATACTGCCCAAGAGGACGGAAGAGCTTGAGAGACAGCTCAACCTGAAGGACTTGAAATGGACTGATTTAGGTTTTGACCTGGGAGAGCACCAGATAGGGAAACCTAAGGCACTGGTGGAGAAGATACCTGAGACCAAGCTGTTCGAGATCGGATCAGGGTTCAGCAAGCTCAACATCAAGGTAGGGAAGGTCTTAAGCGTTGAAGACCATCCGGATGCGGAGAAGCTGTATGTATTGAAGGTCGATCTCGGTGGTGAAGAGAGGCAGCTGGTCGCTGGATTGAAGGGATATCTTAGCAAGGAGGAAATCGAGGGCAAGCACATCTGCGTCGTCACGAATCTCGAGCACGCCAAACTCAGGGGTGTGGAGAGCCAGGGCATGCTGCTGGCAGGCGAGAAAGGAGACAAGGTACAGATATTGACTGCAAATGAGAGCCAGCCTGGGGATCAGGTCTTCATCGACGGCGTGAAGCCGAAAGACGAGAAAATCCAGTTCAAGCAGTTCCAGCAGATCAAGATGACAATAAAGGGAGGCAAGGCCTTCTACGAGGATTCGGTACTGAAGACGGAGAAGGAAGAGGTAGCCTGTGACATAGAGGACGGAGCCAAGGTGAGCTGATGCAAGAGATCCCAAAGGAAAAGCTCGACAAGTATTTCGCTGTTGCAGAGCAGGCGCTGTCTGTCGTAAAGATAGTCGATGACGGCAAGATAGACTGGAAGAAGGCTGCAGAGGAGTTCCTGGACACGGCCCAACGTTATGTAAAGGATGCCTATCATTTCCGTGAGAAGGGCGACTGGGTGACAGCCTTTGCTGCCCTCAATTATGCCCACGGCTGGCTGGATGCCGGCGCAAGGCTAGGACTGTTCGATGTCGGACATGACTCTAACCTTTTCTCTGTCGACTAAACATCAGCTTTATGATGAAATCCCATTCAGGGCAGTCCGTCCCTGTGTAGAACCTGACGAGCTCATCCTCAGTCAGCATGACCGACTCATAACCAAGATCAAATCCTTCGTACTCAGTCTTAGGGAGCAGAGCGACAATATCATTCTCTTCCACGCCTGATTTATGCTTCGTCAGCTCTTTTTGAGGTATGAAGAAAGACGTCTCTCCAAGCGCAGTGCCTAGCCTGAACTGGAAAAAAATGCCTTCCGCTGGCTTCATCACTACCTCAGCCAGGCCGATGTAGGCGAAATCCGCATGGTCTGGGAATTCAAATCGCGTGTCAGGTATATGGTACAGCTCGTAGTGACGGTTAGGGGTCCTGACTAAGGAATTGTATATGTTCACGAATTTCTCCTTAGGAATGGCGTATATGCCCTTGCGTGCCTTCATGGGCGGGGCTCTCATACTTTTCCCTCCATCGCGGCCTGGATGCGTGTCCTGCGGATCTCTTTGACCAAACCAAGGTCCTCGAATCCCTCAAAGATCGGACGGCCCTCATGAAGATGCCTTTCACGCAGGAGCCGCCTGACTCGATTATAGGAATTCAGACCATAAGCACCTCCCACCCAATGGAGATTCTTCTGCTCCACTCCTGATTCAGGCACAAAATATACCACCTCTCCAGGCATGGGCATGCCGTCCTTAAGGTCCTCCTGCGCGACATAATATCTGGGCGGTCTGCCTCCAGAGAGATTGAACAGTACGCCGGCCGGATCGTGTACCGGTATGGAACTGCCGACTATGCCCAACACAGGACATCCCTGGACCGTCTTGAACTTTTCCCCTGTACAGCTACTGTACAGCAGACTGAAGAATTCTGGTTCACCCTTGATGACCTCTCCCCAGCCAGGCTCCATTAGGGCCTTGATGACCCTATGCCTGGGCTCCAGCGCAAACAATCCGTAAAAGATCTCCTGTTGTTGCTTGTCTAGGAAATCCCTGCAGGCAGAGAATTGATGAGCGGTCAAGAAGTCCATCTCGTGATAGATATGGTTCCTCGGGCCATACTGGGTCATGTGGTGGCCAGCAACCCCTTCCAGGCTAGGCAGGAGCAATAGGGGTGTGCCTTCCTCGATGAAGAAACCGTTGTTCCAATACGCGTTCACCAGAGATTGCCCTTCCATGAGAAAATGCTTATCCTTGAAATCCCCCTCTGACATGAGGCTTATCAGCACCGCCTGCCTTTCGTAAAGGATCTCCACTCTGTCAACGACCCCCATGTATGCGTATGCGGGTGTGTCCTCGACCTTCAGTTCCTTCCCCCAATCACCAGCCATCGCCCTGAATCTGTCTGCAGGAATTGCGTGCACCAGCCGGTCTATGGACGGGGCTCTCATGTCCTAACCCTCTGCGGCTTGGGCCTGTTGTGCCTGAGGGAACCAAAATACAACATTGCACGGTCATCTAGGTAAAGGAAATGCTTTTCGATGTCACGTTCCCTTATCAAACTCAACACATAAGCATCATGCTGTGCGCCCTTATCCTGCATCTTACGCAATATGCTCGGATTATTCTCAGGCAAGAACATAACTATCTCATCCTTATCCAATTCAATTACTGGGACATAATACCAGCGGTCTTCCTCAGGCCTGCTGTCCCACAGCCGGACGAGTTGATAATCCTCTTTGAAAGTCCAGAGGCTGTCCTTGACAACACCCATCAAGGCACGAGGATCCTGGTTGCGAGAGAAACTCGGCGGCCTTTCGGGCAGTTCCTTCTTGCCTGATACCACAGCATTGAGATAGACGAATGTCCTGTGCTCAATAGGGTATACTTGAAGGGCATTCTTGAGCATGTATGAACTCAGCATCTTCAAGCGCTCAAGATTCTGTACCATGTTGCCGCTCATGCGATTGCGGTTGTGCCTCATCTCGGATTCAGTCAATACCGCAGCCTTATGGCAATCGACCGCGCTGTTCATGGAATCGATAATTCCGACCAGATAATCCTCAAGATCGGGCAGGACTGCGATGACATCACCTACCTCGACGGGGCATTCAGTATCTTTTGAGGCCAAATACGCATGATCGACCTGGAATCGCTTATGCCCGAAGGGCGCACCTGAATACAGGCGGACGAGGATGCCTCCCTTCTCGTCGAAATCGATATCCGACACCACACCCATATACACACTGTCAACTGGGTTTTTCAGGTGTTTCGGATGCGGGCTATGAATCCGCCTAGGGCTATGCCAATGGACATGATTGAACAGGTCAAGGACCTCTGTACGCGGAACCTCATGCACATAGTTAGCCAATGACAGGTCCGGGGCTCTCATTTCCAACCCCGCACTTCTACCATTTCTTTGTTGTGTAACAGCATGTCAAAATATTTTTTTTTAGAAGAATCCATCAATCCAGAATTTTTAATCAGTTCATCCTCCCGCAGGACTGAAGCTTCCCGATACTTGTATATGGTAGTTAACATACCGGAATAACCATAACCTGTCTTCATCGCTTTCTCCGGCCACAAGAACAGGACCCGCTTAGGCTCCATCCTTGTCAATCTATCATCGAGCCTATGCTGATAATAAGAATCATGAGGAACGAATAACGGGGATTCACTAAGATCTCCGGCATCATACAAGGATACTTGAAACCCCAGCTGAAGTGGAAAGTGGCTCAACAAATCTACGATACCCATGTAGGCCGTGTCAGATCCATGCTCAAGTTCATACTCCCTTAATCTTGCTTCAGGTCTTATCTTATTGTACAGCTGGATGAATTCATCAGCTGGAATGACCCCTGAATACCTCGCTAAGTCTAATGAGGGCGCTCTCATCGTCTATCACTTGTCTTCGGAAGCACCCCTAACGCCTGGAAGCGCCTCTTCTGGAGCTCCCTGAACGCCTCCTGAGTACGCCTGTCCAAGCCTTTAGGCTTCCTTTCGAGCTCATGCTCACGCGCCAACCTGAGTACCGGGATTATGTTTTTGTCCATCTCAAACCCACTCCAAGAAAAGAACTCACGCTTGTCAGCGACCTGGTGCGGTAGGAAGTAGACGATCTCATTCCTTACCGAAGAAAATCTCTTATTGTGCCTCTTCTCTTCTGATTCCGGAACGAAATAATAGAGATCGGGGCATGCTCCTTGGAGGTGGAACATGACACCTTTAGGCTTCTTACAACGCCTCACGTCATCCAGCATGCCGATGAACGAGTGGGGGTGGGAATCCTTAAGCTCCCTGTCACGGCCGACCCGATCCTTGATGTATCCTGGAGGGCTCAATCCGGACATCAAAGCCCGGTAGTATCTGACGAACGATTCCTTTTGTCTCGAGAAGAACATGGCTGTAGGCTGCTGCTCAAGCTTCAGCTGCAGGCCCTTGAGCCGCCAATAATGCTTCTCCAACCGCTTATCGACACACGGCATCATCCAGGTGATATCCCTCTCCTTTATGAGGGCTGCGTAATGGAAGTATGCTCCATTTAGATTGCCCCAGCAATCGAAATTTGCGGTCCTTGATGTCATCCCAGGGAGGACCATCACTATCTCACCCTGCTTGATGACATCTAAATCTTGGACTTTTCTATGCGTGGGAACGCCGACAAATAAACGCGTCCCATGAAGGTATCCCTCCCCGAATAGCCTTACCAAGAATCCGCTGGGACCAATGGAATAATCCACAGCCTCCACCATGCCCATATACCCTACATCAGTGTGATCAAGGAAGGCCTTCAGGTCTGGACCGTCAGCCTTCCGATACCGTTCGTATGCCAGCTTAAAAAGCCTCTCGAACTCCTGCCAGGGCATGGCATGGTAATACCTCGACTGGCCTATCGGCGGGGCCCTCACGGGTTAGCCTCCATCCGCTTCCTTTTCTCTTCTAAGCGATGGAAATGCTCCTGCGCCGCCTGCTCCAGCTTGCTGAAGTTCTTCCTGAGCTCGTGCTCGCGGAGCATAACAGATTGATGGTAGAATAAGCGCTCGGTCGTCCCTTTGACACCAAGATTTCCATAACCATCGGAAATATCGCTCTCAGGCAGCAGGAGGATGATTTCACCGGCCCCGAGCTTGGGTACTGTCGATGCAAGGTGCCATTGCATCTCTTCCTGGCTGAAGTAAAAGTTGATCATGCTGAAATCAGTCGGGGCACAGAACCTGATGAAACAACCGTCTGGCCATCCCATAGGAGTGAAGCACTCCTCAGCCCATTCGACTTCCCCGAGATACGCTACGTCTGTCGAGTTCCCGAACAGATCGTGCCTGCGGTGTCGATCCATGAATTCAGGTTGGCCGTGTTTCTTCCTGTAATCATCCGCAAACAATGAGTATAATTCCATGAAATCCGCTTTACTGACGGCATGCACATATCTCCTCATAGTGATGTTCGGGGCCCTCATCGGACAGCCTCTAGGCCTCGGCGCGTCCTGACAAGGTGCCGGAAATGCTCCTGCGCCAGCCTCTCAAGCCTGTCCAGCTTGAACTCAAGCTGGTATTCCCTGAGCATTGCGACAGAAGGCACTTCTTTCCCCCCATATTCAATCTGATTCTTTCTATCCGGCAGCAACGCGACAATCTCGCCTGGTCCAGGCCAGTGCTCGTCATAATCCCTGAAATGGTGCAGGTTCTCCTTGCTATCAAGATATAATCCTTCATCGTGACCCTCAAGATGGTAGACACTCCCCCTTGACAAGCCATAAGATGAACTGATGACACCCAGATATGCGTAGTCCATGAATTCCTTGAAATAACCTGGTGGTCGCTCGACGAATGGGATTTCCATGCCAGATGGCCCAAGATGTACCGGCCCGTTATAGACCCTGCGATACACCTTTACGAACTGCCTCTTAGGAATGAGATAGATGCTGTTCCGCTGATGCAATGTCTGCGGCCTCATTCTGCCTCGAAGTGCGGTATGATGTTGAAGGCCCTGTATCTCCTCTCCTGCAGGCTCTTGAAAAGCATCCAGGTCGTCTGCTCAAGGGCATGCGCTTCCTTCTCCACCTCGCCTTCCCTCAGCAGACGCCTCATCTTCCTGAAAGTTGGGTAGATTACCTCACCGGTGTCAAGCGTGAATTTCCTGACCTTTGGATCATCAAAGCTGTTCCCACCATTATACTGAGACTCTGGAAGGAAGAAGGCTATCTCATGCCGGAATAGGTTTCGTTCCCCCTCAAAAAGATGGCGGCCGGACTCTTGCCATCCCAGGAAAAAATGGTTATGCATATACCTGTTGATCAATGTCAAGAGCTGCCCTTTCGGCCTGTTAGTGATATTGACCTCATCAACAAAACCCATGTATGCCTTGTCCGTAGCCCCACGAACCATCAAAGTGTTGTTCATCAGGTGCTCATCCACCTTGACTTTGGCCAACCCGGCTGTCATGGCATGCCTGTAGAACTTCAGATATTCGTCCGTATGGACCACGTACACCATGCTCTTCACTTCTGGCTCCGGCCTTGTCACCCTGGATCCCTCCAGCCTGTGGAATCGTTCCTGCACATAGTTCCCAAGAAGGTCCCAAAGTGACCTCAGATAATCCTCTCGGATTATCGCCGCATGCCTGTAATGCCTGCCCTGACTCCTGCCCCACACATTGAACCTGCCTTCCATCTCTCCATCAGCCGGAAGCACCATGAGGATCTCTGCAGGCCTGATAGTATCATCTGCCGGGAGTCCCCTGGAGCTGGGATGGTTGATGAACAGTGTCCTTTTGCTCAATATGCCCTGGTCAGCCAAGGTGACCAAGAAGCCCTGAGGATCCGAGGAATATTCCAGATGATAGACCATCCCGAGGTAGGCCATGTCCATGGGGCTCTCCAAAGCCCTCTTGTCTGACTCGAAGACCTCACGCCTGAAATGCCACCTATCATTGTACAATGCATCGAACTCTTCCCGAGGAACCGCATGCAGGATCCTCGCCAGGGACAGCTGCGGGGCCCTCATCTCATCGCCTCCAGCCTGTGGAAGTGCTCCCTTGCCGCCTCGCTCATATCTTCCAAGTACCGCCTCATCTCGTATTCCCTGATGATTTTAACTTTTCTGCAATCCACCGGAGACATGCCATGCTTGGCCATCTTATTCTCTGGCATCACAAGCACGACCTCACCCTCAAAGGCATTGTAGGGATCGAATCCCTTGGAGATTCCTCTGGTGTCGAAGTGCCCCCAGGCCTCTCCCCGGGTGATGAGCAGATGGTCATCCAATCCATCCAAGCGGATGAGCTCCCCGCCGGGATCGCCCGTGAATTCGTAGACAATCTGCCTCTCTGCAATCCTTCCGAGATGCGCATAATCGGCATGTTTACTCCAACGAGATTCACCCCATTTTTTCATGGCATTCGGAATCAACCAGTCAGGCGGGAAGTAAAAGACGCCTATGATATCATGAAGGGCAATAAATTCTTCTTTAGGCATATTGTACAGCCGGATGCGCTGGGTCAGGGTCTGCGGCCTCATCTTCCGCCCTCCAACATACGTGCGATGTGCGCCCTCGTATCACTGCTTATTTCAGAGACAATCCTAGAAAGCTGGTGCTGCCTTATGAGTGAAACAGAATGGCAATGCACATATCGAGTTTCTTTTCTTATGTAGTCGTTCTCCTTGACCTGGAAGGTGTCTTGTCTCGACAGCATCAACAATAGCTCGCCCGGATACGGCCCCCTCTTCCTGAAATCATTACACCTGGAATTATCATGCCACCTCTTCCAACCATAATCCCAATAGAATACCTCATCCAAACCTTTCATATACATCACTGCACCATGAGGATCGACCATCCTTCCAGTTTCCGTTCGATTGACATGATCAATCAAGGCCAAATATGCGTATTCCATAGAATCAGCGAAGGATTCTGGGGAAAGTACATACATACCAGAGGGGGACTCAGATTCCCTCCTGAATGAGGTGGCTTGGCAGTAAAGGTCGACGTACTCCTCTTTCGGCACGAGGTGTATCCTTCTCCTCTCTGACAGCGTCTGCGGCCTCATCTCATCGCCTCCAGCCGCTGGATATGCTCCAACATCTGATCAGGCAGCATCCTGCCATGCGCCCTCAGCTCATGCCCACGGAGGATGTATGCTCTGAGGGGGAGCGCCCATCTCATAAAAGCCTCTGCCATGGTTCCATCTTCATCTTCTTCCTCCTCTTCCAGCTCTTTCAGGAGCTTCGCGTCCTCATCAAGAAAGTAGGTGAGTTGTTCCTTGGCCTCTTCAGGCATGACCACCATGACCTCGCCGACATAAGGCATAAGCTTGCGCTCATCCTTGAATACCTTATCCTTGTGTTCTTTGAGCTCCTTCTTAGGAATGAAATACTCTTCTTCGAGGCTTTCGAGAGTGATTACTACGCCCTCAGGATTCTTCTTGACTGCCGTGTCAATCATGTCCCTTGATTCACGCGATCCCGTCACCCTGGCCACATAGGCGTACCGCTGAAGCCAGTCATGTTCCGCAGATGGTGCAGCCAACATTATCATTGACGATTTCCTGTCATAGCCCATCATGCCGTTGTACAGGGTGATGAAATACCCCTGCGAGATGGGATATATCAAGCTCCGCTGGGTCAGGTTGTGCGGTCTCATCTGCGACCTCCCTCTAATCCCAGAATGTGCCTCTTGGCCGGCCTGTCGAAATGCTCTACCCTTGTGGCAAGGTCATGCTGCCTTAACAAAGATACACCATGGCAACGCAGGCCGTTGACGTGATGCCTCTTTCCCTCAGGCTCACATGACTCCAGGAGGTACTGTTTCATATGATACGGCAGCATGAGGACTATCTCCCCTTCAAAAGGAACAAACCTCCTCGAGTCCTTGTATCTCTTGTCCTGATGCGGCGAAAAATGAAATTGATCCCAATAGAAGCCCTCTTCAAGGCCGTTCAGATAGATTATCACCCCATCAGGGTCTGAGACGTCCCGGGTCTGAATCCCATTGACCCTTTCTATGAGGCCGAGGTATGCGTATTCGAAAGAATGCTCGAAATAATCAGCAGGCAGCCTGAAGTCCCACCATTTCGGGTCCTTCAGTCCACGGACCTCAAGGTAATGTTCGGTGAACTCCTCTTTGGGCACGTGGTAGATATGCCTACGGTCTGTCAGGGTGGGAGGCCTCATCCGCGACCACCCAGCAAACCCAATATGTGATGCTTGATCGGCCTATCGAAATGCCCGATCCTGCCTTCAAGCTTGTGCTGCCTCAGCAGGGTTGCGCGATGGCAGAGCTGGGTCCTGAAATAAGACGTCACCGAATCGCATATTTCATAGCGGGTTTCTCGCTTTTCATGCGGAAGCAACAGTAGTATCTCACCCTCAGAAGGCATCTTCCTCCTCTTGTCAGAGTAGCTATTGTCCTCCTGCTCATGAAAATAGCCCTCATCCCAAAAAAAACCCTCATCGAGACCGTCAAGATAAACGATAACACCATCAATCGTTTTAGAATATTTAGGGGAATGTGGTGATTCATTCACATGTCTCACTCTGCCTAGGTAAGCATATTCCAGATGATGCTTGAAATCATCAGGGGTCGACCTCCAAGACATATACCACGGATTCTTGAGCCCGAGAGCCTCAAGGTAGTGGTCGACGAACTCCTCCTTGGGCATGTGGTAGATACGGGCCCTGTCTGTCAGGGTGGGAGGCCTCATCCCCTCACCCCGGTCAGATGATCAAAGAATGCCCTTGTCTGCTCCTGGAACATCTGCAGGTTGTCGCTGATCTCATGCTGCCTCAGGATGTGCACGTAGTCACAGGTGATCTCTTCCCCGAATGCAGGGTGGACTATGATCTTGTACTCCAGAGGAAGCAGAGCTATGCATTCGTCCTTGACTGGATACTTAGTACGGCCATCTGAAGGGCTTTCCACCTCATCATGGATGTAAAATGGATCCTCAAGCCCATCCAGCCTGAACGGCCGTTGGATATCGCACGTGTCCGGGGTAAAGTACAGGACCCTGCCCATGTATGCATATTCTGGACAACCCGACCATGCTGCCTTGTGCCAAGGCTCCTGGCTGTTGTCGCGGCCTAAAATATGTTCCCAGGCATGCACGAACTCCATCTTGGGTATCAGATGGATGTTCACCCTCTGGGTCAGGTTGAAGGGTCTCATAGCGCATCCCTCCTTGCCATCAAACGATAAAAGCAGAGCTGCGCCTTGTCATCGAGCATATCCAGGTGGGCAGCAATCTCCCTCTCCTTCAGCCAGGATGCCATCGAATTACGCCCTGTTGAACTGTCGTCCATCACATTGGTGTAAGTTTCAATAAGACCTTCATGCGGTAGCAATAACGCAATATCACCGACTTCGGGGAATAAATTTTCATTTTGATTATGATGCCTGTCAGCCTCAAAAGAGTAGAGATGGAAGGAATGGCTGTTGAAACCCTCAAGATACAAATATATTCCATTCGTATATGCATATTCAGTAGCTGCAATCACACCCAAGTATGCGTATTCCTGGTGCTTTCCGAGCGGGGATGTCCCAAATACGTGCCTCGATATGCTCGGCAACGGCATCCTATCCTCTAAGGATCTTTTGTACAGCTGGACGAAATCCTCCTTCGGCACAAGATGCACCATGGCAGCCTCTGAAAGCGTCTGCGGCCTCATCTCCGCACCCCATTGAGGAATTGCCAATGCTTGCAGATTCCCTCGTCGAGTTCTACACGCTTGAGCTCGTATTCCCTAAGAAGGGCCACCTTGGTGAAATCATTGTAGCTGCCAGCCCCGTATTCCCGCGGTATGATGACCTCCTTTGACGGCAGGACAAGCACGATCTCCATGTTGCGTATCCAGTCCTTGTAGAAAAAACCTGATATGTCCTTCGGTGTCTGGTGGGCCTTCAGCTCTTCCTTAGGCTGGAAGTGCCTGGGAGCCGATCCGGGGTAGAAATCATATGCATGGAAAGCGTTGCCGCCGGTACGAGGACATTCCTCCGCCATATAGGTGAGCATGAGATAGGCATATTCAGCATACCCCATGTTGCCGAAGGCATCGCCCATCAGGCCTAATGCCGGCTCCATGTCCCATATGTCATCCATAACCTCTCGGTAGAGCTTACCAAAGGTGTATCTCGGCACCAGGTGCAGCCACTTCCGCTCCGTGAGTGTCAAGGGTCTCATATCCCTCTCCTCCGCCGCAGCTTCTCGAAATGCTGGGTCGCCGCCTTGTGATAGTGATAAAGTGATTGCCTGAGGTTCCCTTCGCTCAAGACCAGCGCCCAGTGGTATATGGGGCAATCAATCCGGTTTTCTTCATGTATGATCTCAATATGCTGTATTAGATCTGGCAGGAGGATGACAATCTGGCCCTTACGGTAGAACCAGCCTTCCTTGTTCGCAGCGTAGAACTCACGCGTCGAAAATATCCCTCCGGGGTCCAATCTGATTATGTCAGATCTCTTCAGCTTTATGGCTTTCATCACCCTATCAATCATCCCGATATAAGCCCATTCGAATGGGTCGAAACCTTCCGGGATGCCATCTTCCTCACCAGGATAGAAGCCCCTGTAAGCTCTCATGAAATCCTCCCTTGGCACTGCATGCATATACCTTTCCAGACCCAATTGCGGGGCTCTCATCGTCCGCCCCTCACCTCTTCGAGCTGCATGAAATGACGTTGAGTCATCATGTCAAGCTTTCTCCAATTGGCTCTCAGCTCAGCTTCTGTGAGGGTGTAAGCCTCATGATATCTAAG
>JAHIVG010000054.1 GCA_018816705.1 Nanobdellota archaeon | reverse complement strand
TTTTTTTCGAATGTTTTTTATACAAAAAGTCATACTGTTGCCAATAGTTGGTGGTTTTAGGCATGTGGGGGACCTCCCCCACCCCCTAAAACCTATATCTGACATGATTCTTTAATTAATTTGCGACAAACTCGGCACAAGAGGCACCGTTGAGAATCTATAAGGGGAAATTCTTTTTTTATCCGTTCAATGCTGGGATATGAAGGTAAAAATGACTGGTAATGTGATAAACGGATAAAAAAGAACCTGATTCTCAACGGTGCCTGCACAAGGTTTATATTTCTCCTCTGATTCCCCCCTCTCATGAACTTGAGGGAAAGGGTCAAGGGCTGGGTTGATGACAGGAAAGGGCTTGATGATATAAGGGATGACATAGGTGATATGAGAGATATTTTGGGCAAAGTCATCAAGGCGATTAAGTCAGGCAACGATGCACTACACGGCCAGGAAGCTGTTTCCATAGGCAACCGGCTTTATTTTGTGAAGAGGTATTCTGGCATCGGCAGGCCGGCATCAATCCTGAGATACGAGGGCGCCATCGATGGGACTATCAAGACAGTCAAGGTAGGCAACCTCAGTCCTGAGTACCTTGCAGCCCTGAAGGCCCCTGGCCGACCGATAAACGTGGTCGACATAGGTAAGCTCGCTGCAGAGGGATGAGATGAGGATGTCTATCTACCAAGACCCGCTGGACACCACGCCGCATACATTCTTTGATGACTACTCAAGTCCTGATGGCAGGGAGGCCATGAGGCAGTATGTTGCTAGGCTAGAAAAAGAGATGAATGTCTTTGATTATGAAAAGCATAACAGGCATCTTATCGGTCATGAGGTCATAGGCATCGGCAAAGACTATTTCTTGGTCTTTAGGCATGCTGGATTAGGCAGGCCGGCAAGGGTGCTGAAGGTGACTGGCGCAAACGACTATGGGGGGCTTCTTCATACCAGCTGCCGCAACCTCTCACCCGAATACCTCGCAGCCATACGGGGAAAAGGCACTAAGATCAACAGATTCAATCTGGAAGGGGTTGTGAAGATGGTGCTAGGCGACGAAGGCCGCCTCGTCAGGTTATTCCGTAGAGTCGACAGATACATGACCAACAGCTCAGGGCCGGAATGATTCTTGAGCATAAAAGACATGATAACTCTGCGCAAAAGCCTCCGATAGCTTTATAAATCATTCTGACCTCCCATTTTCAAGGGGGAGCTTGACAAAGATTGCTAAATATCCAGGCATAGGTGCACACATGATGACGCGTGATGAGATGGAGCAGGGTTCCAGGGGAGATAATACAACAGAAGATGTCCATGTAGTTGACCGAGACATATCGAGAGTCCTCGGCGAGAAGATGACGCAGAAATCGATCCCCCAGGAAGAGCTGATGGGCAAGGAAATTGCAATCCTAGCCGGAGAGCCCTACCTGATCGAGAAGACCCCTGGCTTGGGCCGGCCAGCAGATGTGAATAGGATCATATACATCCACGAAGGACAGGCCTTCCTCGAGCCGTGCAATAACCTCAGCCCGGAATACCTGGCTGCCATACAGCAGGAAAGAGGCGCACTGGATGAGCATAAGATCGATTTCCTCGTCGGTGCCAAGGGAAAGAGACCTCAGGAATAAAAATGAGTGATCCTTAGGTTAACTTTATATATCCTCCTAGATTCCCCCCAAATCATATGGCTGAACGATTATATATCAAGAGAGGAGGGTATCCCATCTCACGACAGGCAAGAAGGGAGTTTTGGGACCGGGCCCGTAAGCATGATCCAGCCCACGGATTCATTCCAGAGCTGATGCCCTCGAGTACTATAACTGGTGATCCTCTTGGTCCATTCTACAGAAGCGATCGTCTGACTAAGGCAGCCCAGGTGAACGCAGATTACCTCGGTCAGGAGTGGGTGAGGTCAGGGAATCTTAACTATGTGCTCAGCGGGGACCCTGCACATCCGACGGTACTGAAGGTAGTCTATGCAGACACCATGTCTGGCAAGCTGACTGTCAAGGAGGTGGACCCGGACAGCGACGAATACTCCAATGTGGGTGTCATCAGCCAGGAGACCAGGTCAAGGATGCTTGATAAGGATTCCCTCGTAGAGCTGGTAGAGACTTTTTTTGATGGTAAGGTCATGCTGCCCAAGGAGCATCTCGAAGGCCTCACACTCGTGCACATTGAGGGACGCCATTATTCTGTGCAGAAAATGCCTGGCATAGGCAGGGCAGCCATTGTACACAGGCTGGGGCGTTCCAGCCGTGGAAGTTTCAAGGTCGAACCGGTGAGCAAGATGTCAAGGCTTTACCAACAGATATTGGCCTCCGAGAGCAAGGAATTGGACAGTGAGGCTGTCGATAGGTTGTATGAAGAATTCTCAACAAAGATCATATGATCATGTCTCAATATCCCGAGGTCAAGGAGGATTCTGACCCATATCCTCAGATGTGATCTCAAGGACTTCTTCAGGGCTCTTGTCCGTGGTGTCGATGACGATGTCATAATGTTTTGGGTCGAAGGGGTCCAGGCCGTAATACCTCTTGTACCGCAGGATGTCTGACTCCATCCTGCTCTCGACAAGCTTATGCAGTTCCTCTTCGCTTCCATTCTCGTCCCGCCTGTGGTCCTTGGATACGCGTTCAGCAGCCTTCTTCAGGTCGACATCAAGGAATATCTTGTATGATTTCGGTATGAAATGGAATCCCAGCCTCGAGTCGATGACGAAGTCATCTTCCTTGGTGCCCAGTTCCTTCTGGTATTCGTCAGCGTCCTTGTCAGTCCATTCAGAACCCTCGCCCAGCTTGTTCAGCTCGGCTATGGTTATGCTCCTCTCTTCAGCCCATTTCCTCCTGAGTTCACCCACAGAGTAATGCTTCAGCCCGTACTTCTCTGCCAGCATCTTGGCCAGTGTGCTCTTCCCGCTGCCCGGCTTGCCCGAGATGGTGATTATCATGCACGAGGGATGGGTACCAGGGTTAATAAATGTTCCGGCGAGGCCGCAACGATATTGAGATAGGTCAAATATTAAGAAAAAAGAGTTGCCCCGTAAGGGGCTGAAAAAATCTTTATCGCCTCTTCTTCTTTCGCGTGGCTTTCTTCTTGGCCTTCTTTCTCTTCTTCTTCCTTCGCTTCTTTCCGCCGCGCGCCATCTTCGCTCGTGAGATGTCGCCGTTCTTGTCGACGAAGTACAGATAGCCTTTAACTTTCTTCGCGCCAGCCTTAGCAACGATCTCTTGCTTCTGTCGTCCTTTCTTTCCGCCGCCTCGGGCCATCTTTGCCCTCGCGACATTTCCTTTCTTGTCGACGAAGTACAGATAGCCGCGAGCTTTCTTTACACCTACTTTTGCGACTTTTTCAGCCATTTTTTTACCTCCAATATCGGGAGTGATTGCCACCCCGACGGTACCTTTACTAAGTACCTTTATATATTTTTCGCTTTTTCCGACGGCGAACCGTAACATTTTTTAGGGGGTAACACCTCAGTGATGACATGATGATATTGGATGTCATGCACGGCTACCAGCCCTTCACGGATGAGCTTCTCATGCCATGGGTGATAAAGAACACCGACGAGGTATTCATTCCGACGTCAGAGGCCATGCGGCAGGGCCATGTCAGGCACAATGTCCAGCTGCAGGGCTGGACCATAGATGCCTGGCTCAAGAACCGCACAACCAGGCATTCGGCGATGAAGATATTGTCCAACCTGAAGGCGGCCCTGAAGAGAGGCCACATCACAGCAGGATGTTCGTCATACAGCCATGCCATGCTGCCCCTGCTGTCGGATGAGCTCGCCTATGCCCAGATCAGGATCGACCATGACACCGTCGAGGAGCACATCGGCAGGCCGGTATTCCTTTGGTATCCGGAGTGCGGCATGGACCGTGAGCTGTTGAAGCTCTCGCTCGAAGAGTTCGACCTGTTGCCGATAATCCCTGACAATTCCATCGGCGAGAAGCGTTCCATGATGGTCAACATCACCGACGGGAAGAAGGATTTGGGCAAGGCAGCTGTCGCCAACGTCCTGCTGAAGGACCTATGCATGAACGCAGTGGTCTACAAGAAGCCTGACTACGTCCCCAAGAGGGTCAACTGGGTGCTGGCCATGAGGTCGATGCGTGACAAGGAAGCATTCCTCTCCTTGATGAAGTCTATTGAACCCAAAAGCCCATCAATTCTCATGCGAGACTGGGAGAACGCCGAGTCCAGGGATGCCCTCGTCGAGGTTGGATACGGGAAGGACATAAAGGCCATGCTCGAGATCCCTGAGATGTTCTCGCTGTTCGGCAGTGAGAAAGCAGAGAAAGACGTCGACCTCAGGAAGGTCAGGCCCGCCACATGGGAGCCATGCTCGACCAGGGAGAATCCGTTCCCTTACTGGCTGCCGACGGCGCAGATAAAGAAAAAGATGGAGTTCGGTCTGAAGTGGAAGGCCTGGCTCAACCTTTACGACGAGGCCTTCCACACCCTTCTGGCATCCAAAGACCTGGAAGGCATCCAAGGCGCTAAAGAATTGCTCAAGGACAAGGAGACTGTAAGGGTGCTTAAGCATACGTTCCCCGTCCTCCTCTCATGCTTCCCCTGGCACATCATGGCCCGGCCGGAGTGGGAGAGCTTCCCAGAGTTCCCCAAGCAGCTCCTGCACAAGGTCCTCAAGCCGCTGATGGCTGAATGGCTGGACTTCGTCGGCGAGCCCCTCCTCCAGAAGAAAGCTGACCAGCTCACCGACTGGTTCGAGATCTTTTTCAAGAAACATGCATAAGATTTTTAAACCCTCATTCGCTACCTCTACTTATGAATGGCAAAATAATCATGCTAGTTATTATTTGTTTAATTAGTATTCAAATCGTGATAGCGAGTAAAGGAGTCCATGTAACTGGAGACGTACTGGATGCTTTAGATGGTACTGCAGCCGCTCCGAGATATGTTATGGTCTATATTCCAGAGGATGAATCAAGAAATTCAACTTGTCAAAATACACCCGATCCTGATCCAAATGAATATGGTAAATATACATGCCAACTCGAAGATGAACCTTGGTTTGATTGGCGCCAATATGAAAATTCGACTATGTCTGTTAGAGTTTTAGATGATGGTTTTGTTGGGGAAGGCATACCGGATGGATATGTGGGTGGTCCAGTAAATGTAACTTTGTATAGTGACAGTACGAATCAACCACCAGACATGCAGCTCCACCCCGCAATCCAGATCTCATCCCCCGAGCCCCGCGACTACGGCGCAAATCCGTTGAGGCTTGACGCCTCGCTGTGGTTCCCGTACCATCGGGCTGTCTACTACAGCCTCGACGGCTCTGA
>JAHIVG010000053.1 GCA_018816705.1 Nanobdellota archaeon | reverse complement strand
GTCCCTCAGGTCCACGGAAACTATCTGCCCCTTGAACCTGTTCAGCGTATCCAACGGCTTTGGATAATCCATGATGACTTGAAGATTGAACTTCAGTATAAAAAGGTTGCGGAAAGAATTGAAGAATTGGGCGAGGCAACAACATCGGCGCGACAGAGGCGGCAACAATGGCGGGCGGCGAGGCAGACTGGGTTGTTTCATCTTTGATGAAACCACCGAACCACCGTAGGGAGTGACTGTGCCTATACAAAGTGTAGGGTTCCAGTCAGCGGAATAGGGCAATTTGGTACAAATTGACCGTCGGCCGCCCTTGGTGGTGTTGCCGAGGGAAAAAACTTTAAAAAGGGAGTCAAAATATCTAACCTCTATGCCTCTGTAGCATACAAAAACCATCCGACTATCTTGTCCCGGTTTTTGAGCTACAGAGTCTCGCTACGCTCGCCTCTGTAGCATAGTAGCTATTGCGTTGCCTTGGTATCCGCAAGGAGCAATAAGGCAAAGGTCGGGGGTGCAACTCCCCCCAGAGGCTTACTGTTGGAATTATTATCGCCTATATACTGTAGGATATAAAACTATTTATATAAGAATACCTTACTAATTCCTTACGGTGAAGCGGAGATGAAGATCAAAGCAATAAAGATACAACTAGAGACTGTCTTTAAGATCTTTGATAAGCATAATGTTTTGCTAGAAGAGATATATGATGTGCTGAAAAATGACAAGCCAATATTCAGGAAAGTCAGCGGGAATCAATATGTGGCGTTCGGAGTCTCCAGAAACAGATATTTAACAATCTTTTTTATGTATGATAAAATAACAAAGGAAGCTGAGATCACCACCACATATCCTTCAGATAGGAAGCAGATAAAATATTATAAGA
Organism: Nanobdellota archaeon; assembly: GCA_018816705.1. Lineage (GTDB taxonomy): Archaea > Nanobdellota > Nanobdellia > Woesearchaeales > JAHIVG01 > JAHIVG01. The sequence continues at coordinate 11,302 of JAHIVG010000053.1, read as the reverse complement.
AGGTGGGAAAATGAAAAATATTAAACAAGATTTGGAAAAATTAGAAGAAGTATCATTTGAAATAGAGAAAGAAGCATTCAGACCGAAGATACTGCATTGTTCAAACTGCAATGTTAAAATGAAACAAAAGGAGATGGAGATACAAGTCGGGAAAGATATCTCGATAAGATTACGCGGTTTTGAATGCCCTAAATGCTCGAAAAGGTATTTTGGATTGGAAGAAGCCAAAAAGTTGGATAAAGCGATGATAATGAGTAGGTTGTTAAACGATAGCTTCAAAATGACGAGGAAATTAAGCTATGATGGGGATAACTACACGTTTAGAATCCCTAAAGAGTTTACTAATGATGTCACCAAGAAGAAGATTGAAATAGTCCCGCTGGGAAACAGGAATTTTTGTGCTTATGTTAATTAATTTTTTACGCCCTCAGTGATACCAAAAAGCCATGAACCCCCAATGGCTTCCTTATTCTATTGAATGAACTGGGTGTCTACAAAGCAGGCCAGATGTAGTCACCCAAAACCGAAACATTTATATAGTAACTAATAGTTTCCATATAGTAACTTGTGGTTACCATGATATCATTGACTCAGAAGGAAAGGGAAACATTGCTCCTGCTATTCAAAGGAATAGGCAGCTATTACAATGCCAACTCGATGAGCAAGGAATTAGGAATAAGCCATGTCGGCGCCCAGAAGATCCTTAAAAGGCTTTCAAAGGATGGTTTGCTGATATCCAAGAGGATCGGGAAATCGATAGTATACAAGCCCAAGCTGGATGATGATTATGTCAGGAAGCTGTTCGCCTTCATCCTCGCAGACGAGGCGCACAACTACAAGAGGTGGAAAGAGGAGTTCAAGGGATTGTCCAAAGGAGACAGAGTAATCATGCTGTTCGGTTCAGCAGTGAGGAACTATGCAAAGGCCGGTGATATTGATATCATGATAGTTATGGAGGAGGGAGAACTTAACGATGTGAAGGCCGTCATTAAAGAGAAGCGGAAAATGCTCCCAAAAAATATTCATTCAATAGAGCTGACAGCAGATGACCTGATCGGTAACATTAATGATGGCAATAAAGCCATCATAGATGCCATAAAGGGTGCGATAATCCTTTATGGCCAGGATAAGTATGTTGAGGCGATCAAGGATGTCACACGCCTATAATAAGGTGAAATGGTGCCTGAACAAGGCCAAGAAAGAGATTGAGGAGTCTGAGAATCTAGGGAAAAGGCCGAAGCATAGGGGCCTGGTCAAATCAGCGCCAGACACTGAAGAGGCAAGAAGGCACATAGAGAAGGCTGAGCACAACCTAAAGGTGCTCTTGTTCAACAGGGAGAAGGGATTCGATGATTGGGTCATAAATATCGGGTTCTACGTGATATATCAGTGCTTCTTGGCGATTATCGCCAAGGCAGGCTACGAGTCTGGCAACCAGACATGCACCATCGCCCTGATCGAGTGGCTCAGGGAGGAGGGCAAGATTAGCCTTGATCAAAAATATGTGGATATGTTCAAGGATAAGGAAGACAGTGTCATCCAGATGAGGGAGGATTATACATATGGCGCCAAGGTCTCTGTCAGGGACAAATCCCTGATAGAGGACATGACGAGGGACTGCAGGGAGATTATCGACATGGCTAAAGGCATTGTTTTCAGATGATTCGTTTTCGCTCTCGTCAGCCATGACCCCCCAGGGGCTTATAATTACTTTCTAGTAGTGAAATACCGAAAGGTTTATAAAGGCCTCAATCCTCTCGCCTACTATGACTTATGAAATAATCAAGATTCCAGACCTGATACCGCTTGATTTTGTTAGATATGGATCATTAGAATTTTTTACGGGATTATTTCAAAGAGAAGGTAGCCTGGACTCCGTAACAGGTATGGATAATCCTGGACTTGGAGGGCCTGCAAAACCAATACTTATTGAGGAAGTTAGCGGTTTGGAGCATGAAATCATAGAGAGTGGGAATCAGAGAGTCTTGTGGCATTACCTGAATGGATATCAGACAGTATTGGGAATAAGGCAAAGTGGTGAAGGCTTTTGGGAAATGTATAGGAAACATTTGATTAATGAAGCAGGAACAGTAACGGATTCCATCAGGAACATGGCGGGGCTAGTGAAGGATCCAGAAAGATATAGGCTTCTCGGCTTCAATCGGATTGAGCACTTTCAACCAGATGAAAGATATCAAGGTGGTGCGGATAAAGTGTTAGTTGTTGGCAGTGCTCAACATATACTCACGGCAGAAGGCTATAGGAAGAGAGAATTTAAGGACTTGACAGTTGATCTGATTGTAAGCCCCGATGCGGATGCGACAGTCTGTGATATAGGGGATAAGTCAGTAGCATATGCACAATAATGATTAAAGCAAGTGGATTGTAACACTTAATAAGTGTTCCCCTCCATGGACTGTTCCCAAACCTTTAAAAACGTGGATGCAGATTAATAGACCTATGGCATCTATGAAGGGCTTCAGTTTAGGAATCATGATATTCTTCGCACTAATTCTAACCTCGTGCGGCACTAAGGACCAAGACCCTAACTTATCTGACAAAGAACCTCACTTATCTGACCAAGACAATCACTTATTCGACAATCCCAGAATAGACTACACCTTCATCGTCGTCGGTGATACGCAGCCCCCTACAACAGAGGACCAGATGCAGCTGATAAACAAGATAATCTCCGAGAGGCCTGATTTCGTCATCCATGCTGGTGACTTCGTTGATATCGGCACTGAGGAGGAATGGCAGCGGGTTGACAATACCTTCGGCCGGGTTATGGATGCAGGCATCCCTGTCTACCCAGTGCTGGGGAACCATGAATATGCCAACGCGGGAGGAAGGCTGAGCGATACTGAGGATAAGATGAAGTTATACTTTGACCGTTTCCCTCACCTCAAAGGCAATAAGTGGTACAGCTTCAAGTACGGCAACATCACATTCATAATGCTCGACTCTACGCATATGCACTTCCTTGAGAAAGAGGATTGGGACAGCGATCCGCAGGTGAAGTGGTATAAGACGGCCATAGACCGGACCGGGATGAAGATCGTGACCATACATCATCCGATGGTGACATACTCCGGTGCGGGGGCGGAAATCCAAGAGGTGTACATGAGGATGCTGCTCAAGGAAGCAATCGATACTCATCTGACATCAGCCCTCGTCTTCTCAGGGCACATCCATAATTTCCAGGCCATAAACGATGGTAAAATGTATTACATCGTGACCGGCGGCGGCGCTGGAGGGATTGATGGTAAGGGAACTCCCATCAGCTACAACACCATTGACGGATATGAACTTATAATGACCTATCGCCCTCATTATGTGAAAGCCATTGCCAGTGAGGACAGATTGGACATGGAAGTGTTGATATTGGACAAGGAGAACCATCAATGGGTGAAAGGCAAGAAGTTGACTGCCACAAACATCTCTGAGGTCCTCTATCGTCCAACAAGATATGATTAGGCCGTTTCCGCCCCAACCGGCACTGGAAGACCATGACCCTGCATGACTATTCCAAAACATTTAAAAACCAGTTCGCGGATTTCTAGTCAGATGGCATCTATGAAGGGCTTCAGCATCGGTCTCGTGATATTCGCACTCTTCCTCACGTCCTGCCAGGCCCAGGACCACCACCTGTTCGACAATCATAGGACAGATTACACCTTCATCGTCGTCGGTGATACGCAGCCCCCTACGACAGACCAGCAGCTCATGCTGATAGACCAGATAATCGCTGAGAGGCCTGATTTCGTCATCCATGTAGGGGATTTCGTCGATATAGGCACCGAAGAGGAATGGCAGCGGGTCGACAATTCCTTCGGCCGGGTCATGCAGGCCGGCATCCCCGTCTATCCTGTGATGGGCAACCATGAATATGCCAACGCAGGGGGGAGCCTCACCGAGACCGATAAGAAGAATCAGCTGTTCTTCGACCGCTTCCCGCATCTCAACAGCAACAGGTGGTACAGCTTCAGGTATGGCAACATCACATTCATCATGCTGGACTCGACCCACATGCACCTTCTCGATGATGGACAGAGGCAGTCTGATGCCCAGACCAAGTGGTTCAGGAAAATGGTCAAGGGCCAAGGCTTGAAGATAGTCACCTTGCATCACCCCATGGTCTCTTATTATGGCGCGGGCGCGGAGCTTCCAGAGGTCGAGATGAGGAGAATCATCAAGGACGCTGTCGAGTGGTATGTCTTCCCGGCAGTGGTGTTCTCCGGGCATATCCATAATTTCCAGGCCATAAACGATGGTAACATGTATTACATCGTGACAGGCGGCGGCGCAGGAGGCAAAGACAACAAGGGAACTCCCCTCTTGTACAACATGATGGACGGGAACCGTCTGGATGTCTTCTTCCGCCTCCATTATGTCAAGGCCGAAGTGACGAAAGACGACCTGATGATGCAAGCCATATTCTTCCACAATGAGTCAGGGCAATGGATTTCAGGCAAGAAGGTCATCGTCGCCAACTACACTGTCCTGCCGCCCGGATACGCTGATTATCCAGACTGATGTAGCCCCTCCGCATCCTTGAATGATATCCATGATCCTCAGCTGATGTTCCTGAAGCAAACCTTTAAGAATCAGGATGCGGATTTCTAGTCAGATGGCATCTATGAAGGGCTTCAGCATCGGTTTCATGATATTCTTTGCACTGTTCCTCGCCGCATGTGAGACCCAGGACCATCACTTATTTGATAATCCCAAGACTAATTTCACCTTCATCGTCGTGGGCGACACCCAGCCTCCTACGACTGAGGAACAGCTGATGCTGATAAGCAAGATATATTCCGAGAGGCCGGATTTCGTCATCCATGTCGGGGATTTTGTCGATATTGGCACTGAGGAGGAATGGAAGCGAGTTGATAACACCTTCGGCCAGCTGATGCAGGCAGGTATCCCTGTCTACCCTGTGATGGGGAACCATGAGTACGCTGACGCAGGCGGGAGCCTCAGCGAGACCAAGGAGAAGATTCAGATGTTCTCGGACCGCTTCCCGCATCTCAACGGCAACAGGTGGTACAGCTTCAGGTATGGCAACCTGACTTTCATCATGCTGGACTCGACCCACATGCACCTTCTCGATGATGGACAGAGGCAGTCTGATGCCCAGACCAAGTGGTTCAGGAAAATGGTCAAGGGCCAAGGCTTGAAGATAGTCACCTTGCATCACCCCATGGTCTCACATTATGGCGCAGGCGCGGAGCTTCCAGAGGTCGAGATGAGGAAGATCCTAAAGGACGCAGTAATAAGATATTCCTCTCCGGCTGTAGTCTTCTCAGGGCATGTCCATAATTTCCAGGCGATAAACGACGGCAGCATGTACTTCATCGTGACCGGCGGCGGCGCAGGAGGCAAGGATGGTAAGGGCACTACTTTAATCCATAATTCACTTGACGGGTACAGGTTTGATTTCTTCTTCTATACGCATTATGTGAAGACCGTGGTAACAGAGAATGACGTGATAATGCAGGCCATCTTCTTCCATAAAGAGATCGGCCAATGGGTCGAGGGCAAGAAGGTGGCAATGGTGAACCTAACAACCATACCGGATGGATATTTCACTGTCATGGACTGATATAGCCCCTCCGCAGTCATTACTTGAAGCAACCTTTATAAATGAATCCTCACTCCTCCTCGCCATGGGGGTCGAGGTAACTTTATATGCAGGCGCAGACGATGCTGAGAAGAGCGAGTTCTGCATGCAGGGCATGATACATGACCAGGCCTGGGACACCAAGGCTCTGGTGGATCAGGGGAAGCCTCAGGAAAGGTTCCAGGGCTTCTATCCCTTCCCTTATGGCCCCAAGACCATCGAGGCCGTCAAGGTCCTATCTTCGCTCGACCTGTTCCATTACATGAAGGACATCTTCCGGCACGACCTGATGGAGGCCATGGGGCACAAGGTCGGCCCGATGCCTGTCGATGGCCTGGCAGTGACGCATGAGCACATGGATCACATGGGATTGACATCTTACGTGAGGCATGACCTCCTTACATGGCAGCACAGGCTTGCATCGATGATCGGCTACAGCTGGCAAGAGACCAGCAATCCTTCCTTGAACCAGTTCAGGTATGTCAAGGCCCAGCTGGCGAGGATGCCCACCGTTGACGGCAGGGACAAGTACGTATCAGGTGAGGTGATGAACCTTGACAGGAACATAGAGCACTTCGAGTCAGAGGAGCCGTTCAAGATCGGCAACATGACCTTCACACCTTATCTCGTCGACCATTCGCTCCCCGGCGCATGCGCTTTCATTATAAAGACCTCTGAGGGCAAGATAGCTTGGAGCGGTGATTTCAGGCTGCGCGGCTATAGGCCGCAGGACACCCTGAAGTTCTTGGATGCAGCCAAGGAGGCTGATTTCTTCTTCATCGAGGGCTCGCTGCTCTATTTCGACCATTACGGCACAGAGAAGGACGTGGTGGAGATCCTCGCAGAGCAGATGCCGGAGGATGGGCTCACCCTGACGATAGAGCCGCCGCGGGACATGGACCGAAAGCGCACCATTGCCGATGCCTGCAAAATGAAGGGCAAGATGAATGCCATTCCTGTTGATGCGGCCGTAAGATTGAAGCAGTTCAACGGCGAGAACGGTTATCCCAAGCTGAGCAACAGGCACATCGGTGTCTATCTGGAGCCCAAGGGCAAGGGCCTTCTCGATACTGAAGAGGAGGATGAACGCCTGAAGGACAGCGATTATTACCGCTGGCAGCGTTGGGCCCTGGACCTGCCGGTGTGGGACGGCAAAGACGAACCCAGGCCCCAGCGCGTGAGATGGGAGGACATCCGCGAGTATCAGGAGCATTTCTGCATCAGCGGCGTCGGCATGCACAACCTTGAGAGCGTCATCCTCGCAGCGCAGCCGAGGCCGAGCAGCGAATACTTCAGGCTGCACCCAGGCCCTTGGACCAGGAGGATGAGGGATGACGAGGCCATCATCGTGAACATACTTGAGGCGGCAGGCATCTATAAGGGCCCTCATGTCGACTACCTCGATGAGAGGTACCTCAAGCAGGGGGACATGTTCAGGCAGGGCAAATCACCTAGAAGGCATCGTTTGAAAACCATCCATGTTACCGGCCACTGCAACCGGTTCGAGTTGGCAGAGAAGTTACAGGAGTTCCCGGAAGACACTGTATTTGTCCCGAACCATACCATGTACCTGAAGCATTTCAGGGATATCGCGCCAGATCATCTCGTGGCCATGATAGAGAGGAAGAAGACAGTATCGCTGGAGGAGCTGAGGAAGGATGCAGTCCGTGCTTAAGAATACTACGCCTGCAGACTTAATCACCTACTCTAGATGCCCTTATGCGCTTTTCATGCACAGGTTCGAGGGCAGGAACAAGATACCCAGGGCAGGAATAGCAGCCAGGGGCATGTTCTTCGCAGACGTGAGAAAGGACCTGTTCGACGTCCGCGACCCGACTATCGGCCCCCTGTTCAAGAGCAACAGGGCGAGAGGCAAGAAGAGGAGGATGAGGCCGGAGAGATATTGCGGCCGGGAGACAAGGTATATCGAGAAGAAGGACCGTGAGGAGCTGGATTCGCATTTCCCGAACAGCTCTGCCGAGAAGTTCGGCTCTGAGCGCGCGAGGGACTGGCTCCAATCAACACAGTATGACTGGTTCAGGGGAAGCCCGTTGGTATGGATGTATGCTAGCGAGAGGCGTTGCCATGCCCTGGACCTATCCAATGCTTTGACCAACTATTACAATTTCAACCTCGACCATGGCGTCCCTGTGATAGGGATGCTAGACCTCAAGATCGGTGCTCCTTTCGAGGACCAGATGTTCCAGGTCACATTCCCAGAGATCCGCATCTCAGAGGCCCCGCTCATGATATACATCGACGAGCCAAGGATGGGCGGCTATAAGGGAGAGAAGGTCCAGAAGCGATATGCAAACGTTGACGAGAGCGCTGCCATAACCCTGAAGATGTATGCCTTCTCCTGGCTCTTGAAGAACTATCCGCATTTCCAGCGCCTCGTGACAGTGAGGAAACCAGGGCTCCTGCCGGAGCTCGAGAGCATAGTGGAGGGATCAGGAGATTTCCTGCCGAACCTTGAGTTCAGGCACATCAACCTCTGCTCAAGGGAGAGTGACAGCGATAAGCCTTACGGCAAGAGAAGCGTGGATGTCGTCATCGAGAAGACCAAGAGGGCTGAGGATGACCTCGACTACATGAGACAACTGATACATAAGCTGAATATCGGCGTCGCATCAAAGACCTATACTGCGAACACCAGGGAGTGCAGCCAATGCCATTATAACCTTCTCGGTGAGGACGGCAGGCCGGTATGCGACTACCGTGATGAAGGGAGCACTCCGCAGGTTCCAGGGTTCTATTTCGATCCAAAGCTGTTCTCAATCAATCAGGCAATAGACGATGAGACATGGACCCTCACATTGGACGGCTTCATCGAGAAGCATGTCTCTAGCGTTCAGCTCGGCGATTATGTAATCAGGCGCGACGTGGCCAAGTACACTCTCCAGATGGCGGACTGCGGTGAGGTCATCGAAGCAAGGTCGAGATATGATTCCGGGCTCATGGGCATCAAGTCGAGGAAAGGGACATTCGAGTCCAGGCTGCTCCAGGAAGCGGATGCGGCTTTGCAGAGGATAGCAGACGAGTACGGCAAGGAGACCATACATCAGATAGACCTGGACCATGATTTCGGCCGGCGGGGCAGGAAAGCGGTCAAGAAGAAGCTCATAGGGCTGGGCTATGCGGAGATAAAAGACCAGGACAGGATCCTGATTAGCAAATTCTACTTCCCAAACATTTAAATAATCCTCTGCCTGGATTGATGTCATGAAACAAGCCAAAGCCGCCTGGTTCAAGCTGCTGCTCCTGCTCATAGTGCTGGGTCTCATCTTCTGGGTGCTGAGGAGCGGGATGCTGACAAAGCAAACTGCGGGTTGAAATCATGCCGAAGAGACTGTTGCCGAAGATCTTAGAAGAATATTGCATAGGCTGCGGCCACTGCGTGCTGGCATGCCCACTCGGAGTTCTGAAGATAGTCAACAGGAAGGCCAAGGTCGTGGCTCCAGAGAAGTGCGACAGCGAAGGCCGTTGCATAGCTGCCTGCCCGCAGAAGGCTATACCTAACTTAAAATAAAAATTAAAAAAATTACCTGCCCATGCCGGGCCGGGGCTCTACAGCAACCCTGCAGATGAGCAATCCTCCCATGCGCCTGAAGCACCCGTTGCCCCATGCATAATGGTCGATTCCGTCACCCGGTCCAGGGACCTCGTATTCGCCGTTGCTGCCCGGGCCGTTCTGGAAGTCGTCCCAGGAGTTGCCTACCATGGAATTGTCCCATGAATTGCTGTTGGTCTCCTCATAGGCATTTAAAAAAGTGTTGTCCATGAAGTAATTCCTGTACATCATGTTGCCGATGCCGCTGTCCAGCTGGATGCCGTAATTGTTGTTGGATACGGTGTTCCTGGCCAGCTCGTTGTTGTCCGAGCCCCCGTTCGTGCTCCCTATCCTGACGCCGTAATTGTTACCTACAATGGCGTTGTCCTCGACCAGGTTGTCATCATCCAGGTATCCGAGGTATATCCCGTCGCCGGTGTTGAAGAAGACCTGGTTGTCCTGGATCGTGTTGCCGGAGGAATAAGTCATGTACAGCCCGTTGCTGTTGCTGATTATGACGTTGTCTTCCACAAACCCGTTGTCTGCATGGTATAGCCTGATGCCATACTTGTAATTGGTGACATGGCAGTTCTGGATATGTACATTGTTCTTGTTGCTCACGTAGATGCCCTCGAAGTCGGAGTTCACGCCGGGACCGGATATGATGTGGTCAGCACAATCAAGGGTGATGCCGTTGTTCCCGATGATGAGGCCGTTGCCCGCACAGTTCAGGTCAGAAGTCAGGACAACGTTGGCCATCACAGTCTCGCCGCACTGGCATGTCCCGAAAGACCCGCCGCAGTTGACTGCGCCTGCTATTGCTGCGCAGAATATTGTCATCAATACAGTTATCAATATCTTTTTCATTTATAGTCACCCCCCTAAATGGTAGATGCAGGTAAGCCTGCCTAGTTTAAATTCTTTTCTATCCGGAAGCACACATTTGGGATTTTTTTGTTACTTGTCAGCTATGAATCGCCGGCTCTTTCATGAACAGCGGGCTTGAGGTTTGGTGATAGATAGGCCTTCTTACCTGTAATGATTTCTTGCCCTCGTTGTTGGTCTCGTCCCACTCGTCCACTATGCCTGTGCTGTCTGCCACTACATGTATCTCGTGCAGTCCGACTGTTGCGGTCCATGTGGCCATTGCCACGTTGGCCTCATTGCCTTCCATGCTGAAGGGCATCCGGGCTATCAGGTTGCTCCAATCCGAGTCGTAGAACCTGACGAAGAAATCTCCGGTGGGCTCTGACTCTAGGTTCCTCAGCTGGGCGAAGATGGTGATCTCATTCCCAATATCTGGGTTGTTGTCGCTGAAGTAGATGTCATCGTCATCTATCTTTATGTCCGGCTTGGTAAAGACGTGAAGTGCCGTTGATGCGATGTTGTTCTCTTCATCCATCTCCTCTATCTCGTTGTCCGGGTCTGCCCAGACGTGTATGTCGTAGTCGCCTTCTATCGTCGGCATCCATTCTGTCTGGCCTACGTACATGTCCCGGTTGTGGTAGATGCGCTGCTCTCCTATTACGTTGTCCTGAGCTGGCGGACCTGAGTAGAACCTCACCACGAAGCTCTCTGGGTTGTCCTGAAGGTCGTTGTGGATCAGCGCGGTTATCGTCACGGTCGTGTTTATCAGGACATCGTCCTCGCTGAGGAAGATGTCAGATTCGGTGAGGTAGAGGTCGATGTCTTGAGGCTCAGGAGCCTCGACGAGCCCAAAAACCTGTATCTCCCCGAACCTTGTTCCTGGTTCTTGTTCACCGTGGACATCAAAGACTCCGAGATAGCGTGCATCGAACGTCTCGAAGTCGATTTGATTGGACATATTGAGGATATCCTGGTTTCCGTTCTGGAAATTTATGTTCGATCTCAACTCGGTCCAATCAGAACCATCAACTGAATATCTGATGTCAAACGAGGTTGGTTCTCTGTCTAATCCCACTCCATCGATAACCACGACTCGAGTGATTGGATATGTGTCATTCAAGTCTATGTAAAGCCAGACATCGCCCGCAGTCTCTTGTGAGATCCAGTTGACATTACCATACCACCAATTATAGTCGTTAATGTTCTCCTTCGAATGGGCATACCCTTGCGGGAGACATCCATTATAACAGCCGCTGGCCTCAACT
>JAHIVG010000052.1 GCA_018816705.1 Nanobdellota archaeon | reverse complement strand
CTACCCAGCCCTGAAGGACTGGGCTTGCGTCGGATTTTCGAGACGGATTTCTAGGACACAAAAAAAGCAGAAAACCATAATACTAACAAACGCATTCATCCTCACCCTGAAGGGCAAGGCTTTCTGCTTTTTTTCGTGTAACTTTGATAGGCAGCGGTGTGCATCTTGTGCAGGAAGATTCTGCCCCAGTACAATGACCACTCCGAAGTTGTAGGTCGATGAAAGCAGGGATAACCATAGAAAACTTTTTAAAGGTATGAATGGGATATTGTTCCCATGGAGAATCCTTCTGTCATACAGACAGGTGTAGACCGACTTGTGGAGCTTGTGAGACTAAAGCACAGGGTAGCCTTCAATGATGCTGCGAAGCAGCTCGGCGTCTCGAAGACCACGATCGAGGAATGGTCCAACTTCCTGGAGGAGGAAGGCCTTGTCAGCATCGAATACGTCTTCACCACCCCTTACATTACCGAGCGGAAGATGTCTAAGAAGGAGATAAAATCGAAATCCAAGGAGTTCCACGGGAAGAAGGATGCCTTCGTCCGCAAGGCCGAATCCACCTTGAACTCCATCGAGCTGAGCACCGTCGGCCTGGAGAAGATGAAGGAGCAGTTCGACGGCCTCAAGGCCGGCCTGAGCACCGAGATAAACAAGGTCAAGGATGAGCTCAACGAGCTGAAGCATTACGAGGACCTCAAGAAGGGCATCGACGACCAGATGATGGAGCAGCGCAACGATATCCATGCCAAGATGGACGAGATCAACAAGAACATCCGGGCCGAGCAGAAGAAGTACCAGGACCTCGTCCGGAAGATCCATGAAGAGACCGGCAGGCTCGAAGAGAGGAGGATAGAGGCCATCCAGCACGAGGAAGAGGAGTCCAAGATCGAGGACAGCATCTCGAGGCTGAGCGACGCCCTTAGGGCCATACGCGGCGAGGTGAAGGAGGACAGGGATGCCTTCAAGCTCACAGAGAAGCACATCAACGACCTCAAGAAGCTCTCGAAGAAGATCGAAGATGACATCAACAAGAAGGACGAGGTGATCCCGAAGCTGATCGCCGAGAGCGACAAGCACGAGAAGAGGATCCTCGAGACCCAGGAGAAGATCATGCAGAAGGTCTCCAAGGGCAAGGCAGATATGGAACAATCCGTGTCTGAAGGCGAGCGCGTCTACAAGAAGTTCCAGGAATTCTTCGAGCACAAACGCGATATCGAGACCCTGATAGCGAAGATCAGCCAGGACAAGTTCCTGCTCGAGAACGAGATGCGCGAGATGATCAAGAAGGCCATCGCCTTCGAACTGTCTTCAAAACCAGGCAACATGAAGACTCACATAACTGAGCTGCAGGGCAAGCTTGACCATATCGAGAAGAAGAAATCATTCCTCGCTCGCGAGATAGAGAAGCTCTCGGACCTCATGGTAGGACCGGATGATGACGAGGAATTCGAAAAGCTTGTCAAGTACGTGCGCCACTCCCTGGTCGGCATGAAGAGCGTCGAGACGGTGAGGGAGAAGCTCCTGAATTCCGGATGGGACAAGAAAGAAGTTGAAAGAGCGATAAATAAAGTCCGAAAATGAAACTGTTCAAGAAAAAAGAGGTGAAGGGTGAACCCGCTGAGGAAGCTAGTCATGAGACTCCGCACAGGCACATCCAGGAGATGGCGAGAACCCCGCACACCGTGCATGCTGCCAAGCCTGAACCCGGACCTGCCAAGAGCAGATTTCACCTGCTTCCCATCAAGAAAGCGGAACTGCCTATCGAGCATCATCCTACTGCCCCTCAGGGTGGGGCAAAGCCCAAGAAGAGGTTCCATCTCCCTTCCCTGAAGAAAAAGGCAGAGCCCGTTGTGCATCTTGCTGTCTCGAAGACTGATGCAAAACCTGAAGAGAAGAAGAAGTTAATCCCTTCTTTCAAGAAACATGGCGCTGAGACCGGGCCGGCGAAGCCCTTCCATACCATGCTGTCCAAGAAGAGGGACGAGCCTGTGCCCAAGAAGCATAGGCTCCCCACTGAGATCATAGGGCTGAAGAAATACGAGATCACACTGGAGCTGGATATTTACAAGTTCTCCTCGCAGGACGTGCCTATAACAGTCAGGATCTTCAGGGCCAAGGGCGAGTACGTCCCGATATATGAGGTCTCCATAGCGAGCATCAGCTCTACCACAGAGCTCATCCTTGAGAAGATACGTATGGAGATAGTGAGGCAGGTGACTTTAGGCATGATCGACATCACCGCCCCGAAGAAATCCGAGAACATCGAGGACAAGTTCAAGGATGCCATCGAAATGCTCGTCTCGAGATATTTCCCTGATATCGATGATCAGAGCAAGGGCTTCTTAGTTACCTACCTCGTGCAGCGAAGCCTCGGTATGGGCAAGGTCGAGATCCTCATGGACGACCCGAACCTGGAGGAGGTGGCTATAAATTCCGCAGATGAGCCTGTCTGGGTCTATCACCGCAAGCACGGCTGGCTGAAGACCAACATCCCGATCAAGGACGAGGAACAGACCAAGCAGTTCGCCACCATGATCGGCCGCAGGGTGGGGAGACAGATAACAGTGCTGACACCCTTACTAGATGCCCATCTTGCACAGGGTGACAGGGTGAACGCCACGCTCATACCCATCTCGGCCAGGGGCAACACCCTGACCATAAGGAAGTTCTCCCGTGACCCCTGGACCATCACCAAGTTCATAAAGACCAAGACCCTGGACACGTCGACAGCGGCATTGATGTGGCTTGGCATCCAGTACGAGCTCTCCATGCTGATCTGCGGCGGCACCGCCTCTGGAAAGACCTCCATGCTGAATGTCTGCACCAACTTCTTCCCTCCCAACCAGCGCATCATTTCCATAGAGGACACTAGGGAGATACAGCTTCCGAGCTTCCTGCACTGGATACCGATGTCGACCAGGGAACCGAATCCAGAGGGCAAGGGAGAGGTCTCCATGCTGGATCTCCTCGTGAATTCCCTTAGGCAGCGCCCTGACAGGATAGTCGTGGGAGAGGTCCGCAGGAAGCGCGAGGCAGAGGTGCTGTTCGAGGCCATCCACACGGGCCACTCTGTCTATGCCACCTTCCACGCCAACAATGCCCATGAAGCCATAACCAGGCTGACCAATGCGCCCATAGAAGTGCCCAAGGTCATGCTTCCCGCGATCTCGATGATGGTAGTGCAGTTCCGTAACCGCCGCACCGGCCTGCGCAGGACCTTCCAGGTAGCGGAGATCACAGAAGACGGCAACCAGAGGACGCTGTTCCAGTTCGACCCCAAGAAGGACATAATGATCAAGGCCAACCGCTCCAAGGAGCTGATGGACACCCTCATGCTATACACGGGCTACACTCCCCAGGAGATATCCAAGATTCTCGCGATTAAGGAGATGGTCCTGAAGTATCTCCCCAAGCAGAACCTCAACACGGTCGATGAAGTTGGCCATGCCATGGCTCAGTACTACACCAACCAGGAGAGCTTTCTCAAGCTTGTACGCGCCAACAAGCCTATGAGGTGACGGCATGGTAACGATCTTCAAGCGGATCGCGGAGTCCATGCCTGAACTCAAGTTCAAGCTTGCTCAGGCAAGCCTCTCATACACCCCTGAGGTATTCATCCAACGCACTGTGATGATCTCTATCTATGCTGTGGTCGGCCTCAGCCTTTTCGTCTTCCCTGTGGTCAACTCCTTCATGTCCAAGTTCAATCCTGCCTTATTGCTCATACCACCCGTCTTGCTTGTCATCGTGTTCTTCTACATGCTGCGCTTTCCCGACTCTGTGATCCTCAAGAAGCAGAGGGGCATCAGCAAGGAGATAATATTCGCTGGCAGATTCCTTGTCATCGGCTTGGAGTCCGGTATGACCATATACGACGCGTTCAAGAACATATCTGCGAACTATCCTGTTGTCGGGAAGTATTTCCAGGACGTGGTCGACAAGGTCGACCTGGGAACAGACATCGAGACTGCGATAAATGAGGGTGTGGAGCTGACTCCCTCGCCTGACCTGAGGAAGGTGCTATGGCAGGTCCTGAACTCGTTGAGGACCGGCTCTGACGTCACTTTGGCGTTGAACTCCGTGCTGGACCAGATTGCGAACGAGCAGAACATCATGGTGAAAGAATATGGTAGGAAGCTCAATCCATTGGCCATGTTCTTCATGATAATCGCCATAATCATACCCTCGCTGGGGATGACCATGTTCATGATCATGGCGACGTTCATAGGCCTTACTGTCGGATTGCCACTGCTCTTGGTCTTCGTGTTACTGATAGGCTTTGTCCAGTTCATGTTCGTCGCCATCATCAAGTCATCCAGGCCGCCGGTGGAACTATGAGGACAGAATCCTTTTCCTTGGACAGCATAGGCAAGGCCTTCGTGCCCAAGAAGGTAAGGCATCGGGTGGCGGGCTTCCTGCTCAAGGCAGGGGTAGAGGACGTCCCCTACAAGACTTATGGCCTGACCTTCTATGTGATTATCGGGCTGACCATGCTTATCTATTTCAACCCGTTATTCCCGATACATGGCTTCTTCGGGAAATACGCCCTGTTCGCCGTCTTCGTGTATACTTTCGGCTTCTGGGTCGGCGTGCCGTTGCTCTTCGCAGGGCTGTTCATGATAATTTATAAGGTATTTTATGACCTGAAGACCTTCCAGAGGCGGCTGGACATTGAACTGGTGCTGCCAGACTTCCTGCAGCTCACGGCTGCGAACATAAGGGCGGGCATGCCCATCGACAGGGCGATGTGGTATGCTGTCAGGCCAAGGTTCGGAGTGCTGGCCAAGGAGATTGAGCTTGTGGCGAAGCAGACCCTGTCCGGCACTGAGCTGGACAAGGCCTTGCTGGAGTTCTCCTTGAAGTATGACTCCCCCACTGTCGAGAGGTCCATCAACCTGTTGCTCTCAGGTCTCGAGGCCGGCGGCGAGATAGGTGATCTGCTGAACAAGATCGCAACGAACATACAGGAGATCTCGACCATGAAGAAGGAGATGGCAGCGAACGTGACCACTTATGTGATCTTCATCTCTTTCGCCACTATTGCAGCTGCTCCGTTCATGTTCGCATTGTCTTATAATCTGCTGATTGTCATCAAGGGCATCATGACTAAGATTGAACTGCCGAAAGAGTCTGTTACTAGCGGCGGCTTCGGCAACCTCTTGGGCAACCTCTCTGCTGAAGGGATCTCTATATCAGGCTTCTTCTGGTTCTGCATAATCATGCTCTGCGTGACCTCGTTCTTCTCTTCTATCATCATCGCCACCATCAAGAAGGGCAGCGTGAAGGAAGGGTTCAGGTATATCCCTATGTTCATCGGGTCCACTATCGCGCTGTTCCTGGTAGCCTCCAAGATACTGGGGATTTTCTTGTCTACTATAGTATAATCAATCCTAACCATTCTCAGGACGGCTCCATCCGAAAAATTTGCATGTGAGCAAATTATAATCTCTGATATTGTTCGCTGTTTTTCCTGTCTCACATGCAAATTTGTTTTCAATTATACATTTTTCGGATGTCGCCAGGTTGAACGAAAGATTTAAATACTAGTAGAAGGAATGGAAAGGTATATTAGAATCGTTAATACCGTATAAGAAGAGGTGATAAGATGAAAAGAGGTCAAGCGGCCATGGAATTCATTATGACCTATGGCTGGGCGATATTAGTTGTTCTTGCTGCAATAGGCGCACTAGCATACTTCGGCGTTCTCAGCCCGAGCAGTTTACTGCCTGAGAAATGCTTCTTCCCTGCAGGTACAGACTGCATCGAGAAGCCATCGATTGTCACTGCAGGAGCCAATGGCGTAAATGTCCAATTTGTAATAAAGAACAGCCTTGGTTATGATGTCAACATCGATCCCGAAACCACCATCAATAAAGGAGGGGGAGATGACTGTGACAGCCCAACATATACCTATGCTGCAATAAGATCAATACTTTCAAATGGCGAGGATGAGGAAAATAATTGCGATGATGGTGGTTCCCCTATATGTGGTACTGGAGCCAATGAGATTACAGTCGATAACGGCGGCACTGTTACCATAACCCTTAATTGTGCCGATGGACCCACAGCCGGCAAGCGCTACAAGTCAATGCCAAGCTTCACTTACGTAAGCGTTGACACTGGCGCCTCCCATGTGATTTCCGGGGACATGTCAGGAAAAGTTGCGCAGGGCTAAGACCCTAATTTTTTTCTTTCCTTATGTTATCTTCTCGTTCTCAAGCCGCGATGGAGTTCATCATGACTTATGGCTGGGCCATACTCGTTGTGCTGGCTGCCATCGGCGCATTGTCTTATTTCGGGGTGCTAAATCCGGACTTCTTAGTGCCTGACAAATGTTTCTTCGGCCAGGGCTTGCCGTGCATAGAAAAGCCTTCGATAGTCGCAGGCGATGACAATATTGATATAGTACTGATGAACGGCCTCTCCCATGATATACTCATGGATGTCAATCAGGAAATCGCAATAATCAAGAGTGACGGCTGCCATGATTCAAGCGCAACCCTTGAACAGGTAGTGGTCAAGGACGGCGAAGGACAGTTCCATACTTACACTAGGTCAGGAAACGACGTGGCTGATATAAAGGTAACCTGGCCTTTCACATTGAGGATCCACTGCCCCGACCTGGTGCGGGGGAAGAAGCTCTACGCTGACGTCTCTTTCAAGTACCTCTCAGAAGACACCCTGATGGAGCACTACACCACCGGTCATATCTCAGGCAGGGTGGGTTAGAAATGCCTTAAGGCAATCTTGAAGTTATAGCTGTAGTCATCCTTCCTCCCAGCGTAAGTGCCGACGACTTTCTTGAACCTTTCTATCAGCTCCTTCCTGTCGACCTTGCCCAGCTGGGCGATGGCCTTTATGTCCTCTTCATCCCGTTCATTGTATCTTGCGGCTTTTGTGATGATGATATCATAGAGCGAGAGCGTCCGCAGGTCTATCCATTTCAATCCGGTCTTCACTTCAGCCGATTTATCTGCATAATCTTCAGGCAGCTGCTCTGAGAAGATGAATCCGTCCTTGAATATGTCGACCTTGAACCTGCTGCCTTTCGTCAGTCTCTCGAACACTATCGCATCATCTGACGACAGGCAAAAATCCACATCGACTGTGGAGGGCTTCAGGCCGAGTAGGGTCATGGCTGTGCCGCCGACCGCTATCAGCATCAGCCTCCTTTCCAACCTCCTGTCGACTTCCTTGAGCCAATCCAGCAAGTTGTCCTTGGTAATCATGCATACACCTCTGCTAGCGTCATGAAATCCTTGTCAAAGAACCTGCCTAGCAGCCTCCATCTCCTGAGCCTCAAAGGGGTGGTCTTATGGAGGAAGGACGTGTATCCCATATCTTTCTCCTCGCCCAGCAGTTCATGTCTCCTCTTCCGTCTGGCCCAAAGATAGGCAGTCAATCCTTGCAGATACATTTCTTTGCCTGACTTCTTCAAGATGATGTCAGCGGTCTCTGCCAAGTAGCCTATCTTGTTGGCCAATCCCTGGATGAATGCGATCTCAGCCAGCCTGTAGGTGTCTATCCTCTTTTTCACCAGTAATAGGGGGATGGCCTCGATGTACCTCGCTTTCGGGCACTTGGTCAGTATCTCTGATATCAGCTCTTCGGCCTTGAGCCTCTTCTCCTTCTTTGCAGGTCCTGGAATGACTAAGTCAATGCCGTATCTCGCTAGATTGAATATGACTCTCTGTTCCGAAGAGCTGCCCGGCCTTTCCAGCAACTGATAGAGCCCTCCCTGTGTAGCCATCCTGGCAGCCATGAGCTTGGGCCTTATAGACCTTGATAGGTAGTTCCTTTCTGTCTGTGTGAGGGGCTTTCCTGCCATCCGCTTTTCCATGGTCTCCAGCTCTCTCCTGCCGAATATCTCTTCGAGTCCTTGAGCAGATAATTCCTTAACCATAACTATGTATGTAGTTATGTTATATTTAAAGCTTTCTATTATTTGGCAATTTCCAGTCTTTACAAAGATTTATATACTCGTGTTGGAGAAAAAAATGTATGAGAGCCCAGGCTGCGCTGGAATTCATCATGACCTACGGCTTTGCCTTGATGATAGTCATCATTGTCATCGCCTCCCTGTCCTACCTCGGTATCGTAAACTATGAAAGCCTTCTCCCGCCGAAATGCGCGTTTCCCCTTGACATGGCCTGCGTCGAAGAACCAAGCATCACCACTGACTCTGTCTCTTTCATGCTGCAGAACAACGCTGAATACGACATAATCATCGACCCTGAGCAGAAGCCCTGGTCCCCGCAGAAAGACATCTCCGGCGGCTACATGACAGGCATGATGATATATTCCAAGCGCTCTGACGGCACTGAGGTCACGTGCCGGCCAGGCCAGGAACATAATGAAGTGACCAGATTAGACGGCAAGCCCAAGAAGCAAGAGCAATGCATCATCAAGAGGGGCGATGCCTTCAGGGTCAAGCTCACGCCCTCAGAAGAGCTGCCCGAGGACCTGAGGATCACGACCTTCACCGGCTTCAGCTACACCTCTATGAGGACCAAGACTTCTTACGCTACCAGCGGCGAGCTGAGTTCCAGGGTCAACTGATCACATATAACCTAAGGACCTGAGCTTCTGCATGAGGTGTTCCTTTTCCTGCGCCCGGCCTTCGCGCTCCCTTGTCGTGGTCTTCTTCAGCTCTTCGATGACCTTATCGATGTCATCCGCTTCTGAATCGACAGGCATGCAGCAGCACTCGCACCCTATGCTCCTGTAGCGCTTGCCCTTCTTCGATAGATAGAGGTCCACCATTGGGATGTTCTCTTGCTTGACATACTGCCACACCTCGAGCTCTGTCCAGTGCAGGATCGGGTGCACGCGGACATGGTCTGCCTCTGGCCCGAAGTCTGTTGCAAACAGGTTCCAGCCTGACATCTCGGTGTCCTGCAAGGATTCATACGGGCTGTCCCCTCCTTCTTTCTTCCTTGCCAGTTTCCACCTGAACTGCTTGTCCCTGGGCGAGAAATATCGTTCCTTGTTGCGGATGCCGTGCTCGTCCCGACGTATACCCAGCAGGAGTGCATCAATCTTATGCTCTTTCACCGCTAGCTTGAGTGCCTCTGTTTTCAGGGTGTTGCAGCACTCGAACTTGCCCTTGTCAGGGCCCATGCCCTGTGCTAGGGCCTCCTCGTTCTTGACTATCCTCAGGTCCAGGCCCCATTCTTTGGCCATATTATCCCTGAATTCGTATATCTCTTTGAACTTGTAGCCTGTGTCTATGTGAACAACTGGAAAGGGTATCTTGCCGAAGAAGGCCTTCTTGCACAGCCAGAGCAGCATCGTGCTATCCTTGCCTATGCTCCATAGCACAGCCGGATTCTTGAACTTATTCTTGGCTTCCCTGATGATGAATATGCTCTTGTCCTCCAGCTCCTTCAGGTGGCTCATGGGATGTAACCCCTCTTCTTCAGGTCCTCCTGGACCTCGCTGCTGAATGGTAGCATCCCTATCTGTTCCGGCCCGAGCCTCTTCATGCGGTAGACGACTTCCCGCTTGCCATCCCTTATCTCCGGGTTCCACCACTCCCAGACAATCTCTCCTCCGGTCGTGACCTCAATTACATGCCCCTTGTTGCTCTCAGTGATCAACACGTTCCCATTAGGCAGCTTCTGCGAGGAGCCTCTGCTCTCCGAGTAGAACTTCTCTGTGGGCAAGGCAGGATATGTCCAGACTATCTTCTCAGTCCTCGGATCTAGTTCTATGACCCTGCTGTAGTTCCTGAAGCCCTGGTTGTCGAAAAGCAGTATGTTACCGTTCTCCAGCATTGTCGGGTGGTGCTGCATATCCACGACTCCAGGTCCCCATGTCCACTTGATCTCTCCTTCTGTATCCATGACTATGAGCATGTCGATTTCCCTGACTGACAGCAGGAGGTCTCCCTTGTCAGCAAAGTCCGTGTCCTTCTCGATCATCTCTATTGTGTTCGCATGGTATGCGTCGAAGCTGCCGATGCCCTCTTCTTCTATCCGCTTGACGATGCTCTTGAGAAGGCTCGGTTCGATGAATAATTCGCCCCCCAATGAGTCATATAGCGAGATGTTGGTGAACACCGTGGAATTCGGGTACATGCCTATGATGTATTCGTTGGCTATCCTGACATCTATCCCCTTATAGCTGACATCAAGATCCTCCCTGGTGAGGACGTAGATATCACCGTTCTCGGCCCTGTCCATGTCATGGTGGGCTGAGACCCCTGCGTATCCTACCCCGCCTGATTCCCAGCTGAGCTTGGCCAGCATGGTGTCCTTCACGACCAGGTAGAGGTTTCCCTGGTCGTCCATCTCCACGTGGTGCCACTTGCACTCTTCATGACAATCGTATCCCTCTGCTGCGTTCCAGCTGTGGAGGACATTGCCTTCCATGTCCATCAGGTATGCCTCGCCCTTGTCCTCTGATTGGTACAGGTTCAGGCCGGTGTAGGCCCCGGAGTCATGCATCGTGACTCCGCTCTTGTCGAGGTCGTCTTCATGGACATCAGACCAGCTCATGTATGGCAGGGACATAAGCCTGTCTGATTGGAGGTTCTGGTTGTCGGCCGTGCAGGAGGCCAATATCAACAGGAGGAGCATTGCGCGTTTCATCTTATCAGGCTCTGCCCTTCCATCTCCTCAGGGATCGGTAAACCGAGGGCATCCAGCACCGTTGGTGCGATATCTGTCTGGCCCGCTGTATCTGTCTTTAGCTCCTGGTTCGAGAACAATACTCCCGGCACGAACTTGGGATCCACCAGGTGGTCGCCGTCCCATGCCTTGTCGTTGTCCTCTATGACCTCTTTTGAGAACTTGCCTACTGCTGTCTGCCACGATGCCCTGTAGCCGGGATTGAAACCGACGATTATGTCAGGCCCGTTCTTCATGTACGGCCCGGACCAGACCTCTGATGCAGGATATGCCCTGTTCACCACTTTCTGCCTTGTCTTCTCGTCTTTTAGCCCTTCGAGCTTGGCGATTATCTTCTGGATGACCAGTTCCTTGTTCTGTACGATGCCTTCCGGCTCCCTGCCCTTCTGGTTTATGTATATCGAGTTGAAGCCGAGGGCATATGCCTGGGTCTGGCTCCAGTCCACTGTCTCGAAGAATATTGCGTCCTCGTCTATCTCTGCCTTCATGAAGCCCTCCTGGACAAGCCAGGTGTTGAGACTCACTGACCTCTCGAATGATGTGAATCCGTGGTCAGAGAGCACTAACAGCAGGGTAGCTTCATCTATCTGGTCCAGGACCTTGCCGAGGAATTCGTCTTTCCTCTCCCAATATTTTTCGACAGCAGGGTTTATGTCTATTCCTGGCGTGCTCTCTTCTAGGACCTTCTCGTCCCAGAACACGTGCTGGACCCTGTCTGAGGCGTCGAAGACGAAGGCAAGAAGGCCTTTCTCCCTCTGCTTGAAGGCCTCGAACTCCTTCCAGAACATCTTGAGGCGTTCTTCTTCTATCTGTGATATCTGCTGGAGGAAGACCTCATCTGATATCTTTCCGTCCACCAATCCATCAGTCTCCTCAGGCATCCCCAGGGTGTAGTACAGGCCTATCTCCTCTACCAACTGTCTTGAGTACGCGTCAGGGAATGATATATCTGTTATGGGGTTGACAGGGTCTATCTGGATGGTTGTGATGTACATCTCGAACGGCTCGAGGCTGATGAGGTATGCCCTGAATATGCCGTACGCGGTCCTGAATCCTGCCTTGAATCCAACCCTTATCCAGTCGCTCCATTCCCCTGGTTTGATTGTATGGCTTTTTCCTCCGACCTCGATGTCTGCTGAGTTTTCTGTGAGTCTTATCTCCATGGGCGATATCACGTCGATTATCTCGCCGTCTTTCCTCCTCTTGGGACCGAAGAGGTCTGTCTTGATGATTTCTCCTTGCTCGACCTTGATTATCTTCTTCAGGGCCTTGTCCTTGGTTGTGAGCTCATTCGCCGTATAGTATGTATATCCGCTGAGGAAGCCTTTGATGTCCGGCACCCCTAGGCCTGACAATAGGTTTCCCTTGACCTTTTCCGGCGGGAAGGTGACGGGCCAACGTATTACCGTTGTAGGTATCTTGTTCTTCGTGGTTATGCGCCAGAAAGGGTCTGACATGACGTATGACTCGTAGTTCGTGCCGCCTATGCCTGAGGCTGATTTGGCCAGGGAGAGTTCTGGCAGGTAGCTGCCTGGCTGCCTCCTTATGAAGTCGAAGACGTTGTGCTTGCCCGGGTTGGTACCGGTTGCCAGGGTTGTCCACGCCACCGGGCTGTGCGGGGGATAGCTGGTGTTGAGGTTGATGAAGCTTCCATTCTCAGCTAGGCGCTGGAAGTTGGGCAGTCTGCCCTCCTCCATGAGCTGTTTCGTTATGCCTGGGTCCATCCCGTCTATCCCTATCACCAAGACTTTCTTGAATTTCATTTCTTCCATCTCCGAGCAGCCTGAAACAAATAGGATGACGCAGAGCCATACCAAGTGTCTATTTGCCATTTTTTCTCCATAATCTCGATACCCCCCTCTTGATGGGCCTGAAGAACTTTACGAAGAATCCTCCGATCGCCGCGAACAAGGCCACGAGGAGCGGCCATATGCTGCCCCCGATTATCATGCCGCCTGTTCCCGGGTCGATGTAGGCTTGGGTGGCCGGGAGTGATGCCAGTGCCATGAAAAAAGGGATTATCCGCCTCATCATCATTTTAATAATATAGTTTCTTAAGTAGTTTTCGGTGAAAGATGCTTCAAAAGAACCCTAATGAGCACTCTTATCCGTTTTTCGTTCAGGAATATGAAATTCGCATGGACCTCGAATCCCTCATAGTGGATCCTGTTGCGATAGCTGCGCATCTGCTGGAGGAACTCCCTGTCATGTTCAGAGAAGACTAATTCTTTCGAAGTGAAGTCGATCAGTTCCTGGTGAGCGCCTTCGCCCCTGAATTTCACTCCTTTTATTGCTGCAAAAGCTTCCATAAGCTTGTGGATTATGTCGTAATAATCAGTCAGAGTGTTGGCTGGATATGCCCTCTTGTCCGTCTTGTTCAGCCTCTTAAGCGTGGTCTCAGCCATCTTCCTTAGGGATTCCGATCTTTTCCCATCAGATGTTATCTTAAGCATCATCTTATACCCTCAAGGAATCCATGCAGGACCACTCCATTGAGGATGTTGTTCCTCAGCTCCTTGGGATAAGTATGGAAATCCTCGTTGAAATGCAGCTGTATCTGCCTCCTGAGCTTCTTCCTGTACCCATCGAGGTCGATATCTGCCTCTCTGCATTCGACGAACAGGTCGATGTCGCTGTCTTCGATGTCCTCTCCCTTCCGGTAGCTTCCGAACAGCACGATTGCCTTAGGCATGAGTTTGTCTCCGATGTGCTCGATCAATCCTGATTCCATGATCGACATGAGATTGAACACCTGTTTATATTTCTTATAGCTCGGATTCCGGAGATCTGCCGAATACATCGGAAATCTCCTCGAGCCTCTTTGCTCGATCTCTTGCTTGATGATGCCTTCCTTTATCAGGTCCATGATGTTGTTCTTGACAGATGTGTGCGCTAGACTGATCTCTCGACTTATCTCCTTGAGATAATGCTTTTTGGTGGGATTGAGGAAGAAGACAGATGCAGTCTTCCACACACTACTTTTTTGTAACATATGTTACATAAATGTAATATCATTTATATATTTTTCGGTTTCAGCCGGATTTTCCTAAGCCTCCTGAGCCGAAAAAGACTTAAATAGGCGGAGCATCCATTGCCTATCGTTTAAAAAGAAGGTTGAGGGACATGAAACACTATACCAACGTAAAGGATAACTCGCCGCACATGGTTTTCATAGGCAGGTGGTGCCCATTCCACAAGGGGCATGCGCATATCATGGAAAAGAAGATGAAGGAGAACCCTGGAAAGCCCATTCTCGTGCTTGTGAGGGATACTGACTATGATGCCCTGCCGACCCCTTTCAGGGCAGACTTGGTCAAGGCCTGGATGCAAGAGAAAGACATCCCCGGCACTGTCATGATCATCCCTGATATCGAAGGTGTTTACTGGAGCCGCAAGGTAGGTTATACTACGGAAGCGGTTGATGTGGACGAGAGTATCGCCAACATCTCCGCCACTGATATCAGGCGGAAGATCAAGGAAGGCGATGACAGCTGGAAGGACCACATCCCTGCCAAGGGCGCTGCTGATATGATTGAGAGGGAGCTGAGATGAAGGAGTTCGGCCATGTGGTGTGGTTGACCGGTTGCCCCTCAAGCGGCAAGTCGACAATCAGCGACGCTCTGACCAAGAAGATTAAAGAAGCTCATCCAGGACTGAAGATACAACAGCTAGACGGCGACATCGTCCGGGGCACTGCTTTCGGCGAGAACACCGGCTTCTCCCCGGATGACAGGGCGCTGCACATCAAAAGGATGGGTGAGCTGGCGAGGATGTTCGCCGACCATGGCATACTGGTGTTGTGCTCTTTCATATCTCCTGACGGCAGGATCAGGCAGCATGCCAAGGATATAATCGGGGATGGCAGGTTCACCGAGGTATATGTAAAGGCCTCAAAAGAGGAGCGGATGAAGAGGGATGTCAAGGGATTGTATGCCAAGGCCAAGGCCGGCAAGATATCGAACCTTACGGGCTTCAACGCGCCCTATGATGAGCCAGAGCAGCCGCATGTCGTCTGTGATACCGATGCTGAGTCGGTGATGGAGAGCACAAGGAAGGTTTTTGATCATCTTTTCAGGGAAAAGGCGGAATGATGGCGCAATTGACTGTGATCCGGCCGAGGAAGGGCTTGATAGGTATCGATATGAAGGAGCTTTATAGCTATCGCGAGCTCCTCTGGAGCTTCACAGTCAGGAACATCAAGGTCAGGTACAAGCAGACTGTCATCGGCGGCTTCTGGGCGATTCTCCAGCCCTTCCTGACCATGGTGGTGTTCACGATATTCTTCGGCAAGGTCGCCAAGATCCCCTCTGAAGGCGTTCCTTATGCCATATTCTCGTATTCCGGGCTGCTGCTCTGGACATATTTCTCCAACTCGGTCAGCTCCTCCAGCACCAGCCTGGTGTCCAGCTCAGGCCTGATATCCAAGATATATTTCCCGCGCATAATCCTGCCCCTCTCCTTCACCATGGTCAGGATCATCGATTATTCCATAGCGTGGCTGATCATGGCCGGGCTCATGGCCTACTACCGGTTCGTGCCGCCCGTATATATCCTGCTACTGCCGCTGGTCATCTTCTTCACCTGGATGTTCGCCTCCGGCATCGGCTTCTGGCTCTCTGCCATGAACGTCAAGTATAGGGACGTGGGTCACGCGGTGCCTTTCCTTGTGCAGCTGATGATGTTCATGACCCCGGTCATCTACCCTGTCTCTATCGCAGGCAGGTTCAAGGTCTTGCTCATGCTCAATCCCATTACAGGGTTCATCGAGGCGCACAGGGCCATGATCCTCGGGCATCAGGCAGTTGATTTCACGCTGCTAGGGGTATCGGTCGTGCTGACTCTCATTGTCTTCATCACCGGCCTGATGTATTTCAGGTCTGTGGAAAGGTATTTCGCTGATGTGATATGAGACGAAAGGTTTAAATATGACATAAATATTGGTAAATTTACCAATAATAATGGTATAACATGACAAGGCTGAATGCTATGGAAGTTGAAGTGGCCGCCCTGCTATTGAGGTCGCCTTTTGAGACATATACTGTTTATGGGTTGGCTAAGAAACTTGATAAGTATGTCTCCCAGGTCCAGAAGGCGGTGAAGGTCTTGCAGAGGCTCAAGGTTGTCTCGGTGAAGAAGATCGGCCCAAGGACGAGCAACTGCACCCTGGACCTTTCCACAGCCGACACGGACATATTGGCCATCTCATCCCTGCACGCAAAAGGCCTTCTGCTGGAGAGAAAGCTAAAGATAAGGGTCATAAGCAAAGAGATTGAGAAGGCGCTCGCCGGCTCTGTTTACATAATGGCCCTCTTCGGGTCATATGCCAAAGGCGCCGAGACATCGAGATCAGACGTGGACCTATGCATAATAATCCAGGATGAGAGGGAGGTCCAGAAGTTCAAGTCACGCGTAAGGACAGCCCTTGAAGGCTTCAGCTACCGGGTGCATGTCAATGTCTTCACGGCCGATTGGTTCTATGAGATGCTGAAGAAGAAAGGGACAGTCGGGAGGGAGGTGCTGAAGGCCTCGGTCGTGCTGCACGGCCACGACTCCTATTACAGGTTGGTGAAAAGATATGATCAGGAAGCAGGATATCCATAGGGCCGTATCGCTCTTCAAGGCCTGGGACAATGAGGGGAGATGGGACAAGCCCAGTGCCTTATTCATAAACCACACCTTGGCTAAGGCTGAGGATTCCCTTAAAACCGCCAGGGCCCTGCGTAACATCATGGCTGACAAGGAACTGATGGCAAAATGCCTGCCTGGCACCGAATTCGACCCTGCCTTGTGGGTTATAAATGCGTCATATTACAGCATGTTCTTCCAGGCACAGGCATTGCTGGCCCTGGACGGCAGGAAGATGCCTGAAGGCACAAGGGACACGCATAGGACTACATTGATGGCTTTCATGTATTATTTCATCATCAAAGGCTCGGGAGTTGAGGGCAGGAGAAACCTCTCGTGGGATGACATAAAGAGGTCAAGGCTGTCTGACGCGCTATTGATGCTCCAGGAAGCGAAGGAAGAGACTGACGCCCTGCAGCAGAGGGCGAAGGACGCTGTGCATTCATTGAAGCTGGAGCTCGAGAAGAGGGCCGAGCTTACCTACAGGACCACGAGGGATGTTGAGCTGTCGATCGCAAAGACTTCCATCGGGAGGGCTGAGAGATTCCGGCAGATAATAAGGGAATATATGCATGCGAGAGGTCTTGGAGATGGTTGAGACCGTCATCAAGGTAGAGAACCTGGGCAAGAGGTACAGGATAGGCGAGAAGGAGAAGTATCTGACCATGAGGGACAAGCTAGCGGGCATTGCAAAGGCACCCTTCCGTAAGCGCTCGAAGAAGGAGTTCATCTGGGCGTTGAAGGATGTCTCGT